>CASEEM010000042.1 GCA_949286985.1 uncultured Eubacteriales bacterium | reverse complement strand
GTATATACTGCATATTGGGTAATAGCAACAGCAGTATATGTGAGATATAGTCTATCATCAAATAATTGGGGGCAGAGTTGGATAATTTGGGTTGTTGCGGGAGTTATGTTTCCTGCTATCGTTGCAATTACCAACGCCTTTGATAAAAAAACAAAATGAGAATAGAATTGCTATTATGCCCTATCTGTAAAAGTAAAACACGCCTTCAATTACGAGAAGATACCAAATTAAAGAATTTTCCCCTCTACTGCCCTAAATGCAAGCAGGAAACACTTATCAACGCAAAGGATTTACAGATAACCGTTATTCAAAAGCGAGAACACTAATCAAACATGGGTTTTGAAGATTAGATAGTTAAATTTTGATTTGTATTTTTCATAGAGTGTGTCTCCGGGATAAGGTCGATGGACACAGGGTTCAGCGCATCAAAATCATTTACAACTGCATCCGTGAGTTCACATTGCCCAATGCAGCCACAAACGAAAAAACGGCATAGCCGCTACAAAAACGACTATGCCGAATTTTTCAAGGATTATAAATCCCTAAGACCACCCACTAAAGCTGGTGGTTTTGATTACTCTTCTCTCAAAACAGCGTGGACCTTGTTCTGAAGATTCTTTAAGATTCCCTTCATCTTCTTCTCGATCTGCTTCGAAGTCATCGTGCTGTCATCATTACCCATGCGAACGCGAAGCGTAACGGATTTCTTGCCTTCCGGTACCTGCTTGCCGCGATACGTATCGATGTACAGGACCTCCTTCACCATGTTCTTGATCGAATCATGGATTTCCTCCCAGGTAACAGACTCATCGACAAGAATCGACAGATCCTCCTCGACAATCGGGAACATCGGGAGATGAACGAATTCATTCGTTCTCGAAGGCAGCGGTACGAGAAGCTCCGTATTGATCTCAAAGACGGCAACCTGCGTACGCTTGATGCCGACCTCATTGAGAGTTGCGACCGAAACGAGTCCGAGAGAACCGATGACCTGCTTCTTCGCATCGACGAGATTCAGATAAACATGCTCATCCGCCCACGTCGGCTTCTCCACCTGCTTGAACGTGAAGTCCTCCATATGGCAATACGAAGCCATGGACTCCAGAACGCCCTTCATCGTGAAGAAGATGTCCGCCGCATCCTTACCGGCTGCTGCACCCGTGAGGAGCATACGGTGAATCGGGAGCGTCTCATCTTCCGTATTCGGATGATACTCGCCTTCGTTCGAGAAGCACTGCGCCATTTCGAAAATGCGGAATTCGTCGAAGTAACGGAGGTTCTTCATGACAGCTTCCAAAGCACCCGGAACGAGCGACTGACGAACAATGGCAAGCTCCGGAGCCGGCGGCGTTGCCAGACGTACCGCATCTGTCGTATCGATACCGGCCGCCTGAATGTACTTCTCATCAATCCACGGATACGTGAAGATCTCATAGAATCCGCAGCGGAATGCGAGATATTCACGAAGGTGACGCAGAAGACTTTCCTTCGGCTGTCTGACCGCATGGTAGAAGTTGACCGGAAGCGGCTTTGCCTCGAAGCTCTCATATCCTAGAATACGAGCGATTTCACCGAGAACGTCGTCATGAAGCGCAATATCGCCCGTCGAACGCCACGACGGCGCGGTGACATGGAATACTTCCCCGTCAAAGTCGACCTCAAAGCCGAGGTGAGTAAGAATTTGCTCGATCTCCTCGATCGGAATCTCCTTACCGAGGCGAACATCGAGGAAGCTCTTCGCGACATCAATCTGAGCAGGCTCCGTCTCCTTCACCGACTCCGTATGATAAGCCGTGAATTCGCAATTCGGGAAGAGCTCACGGAAGAGCTGCATCGAAACGGCAAGACCTTGATCGACGCGCTGCGTATCAATTCCCTTCTCATAGCGAATCGACGAATCCGTCTTCTCATCGAAGCGCTTGCCGGTCTGACGAATGGTCGAAGCCGAGAAGTTGGCAACTTCGAGAAGGACTTCCGTCGTCTCCGGAAGAATGGAATCCTTCTTGCCGCCGCGAATACCGGCAAGACCCATCGGTGAAGTTTCGTCGCAGATGACAAGATCCGTCTCTGTCAGATCGAGCATCGCTCCGTCGAGAAGCTCCAGCTGTTCGCCCTTCTTCGCTTCACGGACGACGATCTTACGTCCGTCGACGTGCGTCTGATCGAAGGCGTGCGTCGGCTGACCGACAGCAAGCATGACGAAGTTCGTGATATCGACAATGGCGTTGATCGGACGCATGCCGGCATTAAGAATCAGTGCCTTCATCCACATCGGGGACTCCGTGGCACTGTCTACCCCCTTGATCTCGAGCGCATCATAGCGGTAGCACTTATTCGGTGCTTCGATGGTGACATCGTAATCCGAAAGTCCTTCCGGAATCTCCGCCTTGACCATCGGCTTGAGCGGAATCTTATAAATCGCCGAGAGCTCTCTGGCGATGCCGTAATGACCCCAGAGGTCCGGACGGTTCGTCAGCGACTTATTATCGATTTCGAGAACGGTATCGACCATGCCGCAGATCTCTGCAACATTCTGACCCGGATAACACTCGATATCACCGAGGTCGACAATGACTCTCTCATCATCTGTCGGGAACATATAATCGAGATAGACCTCCGAAGCCCCGCAAATCATACCGTAAGAAGCGACGCCGCGCATCTTCGTCTCTTTGATCTTCTGGAGCTCGGCTTCTCCGTGCCAATAGACCTCCGCACCCGGCTTCGATACGACGACCTTCTCGCCCGGATAAAGATTCGAACCTCCGCAGACAATCTGCTTCAGTTCATTTTCACCGCAATCGACCATGCAGACGCGAAGCTTGTCGGCATTCGGATGAGGCTGGACCTCTTTGATCACACCGACAACGATATCGTGGAACTTATCCGCCGTATTGATGACCGACTCGACCTCGACCGTACGCATCGTGAGATCATAGGCCAGTTGCTCATTCGTGATATTCTCCGGAATATCAATATATCTTTTCACCCAGTTCAGTGATACTTTCATTCGATCCTCCTAGACATTCTTCTGTATCGGTTATGCTGTCCCGTTTCGGGACGGCGTTCTCTTCTCTGTTTCCCTCTTAGTAAAAGATAAGCTACTTAAACTGCTTCAGGAAACGAAGATCCGCGCTGTGGAAAAGACGTACATCATCAACGCCGTAACGCATCATGACCAATCTGTCGAGTCCGATATTCGTATAGAAGCCTGTCCATTCATCCGGATCCAGTCCGGCAGACTTGAGGACATTCGGATTGATAACGCCGCCCGGCATAACCTCAATCCATCCGTTCTGATTGCAGACACGGCATCCCTTGCCGCCGCAAACGAGGCACTCCATATCGATTTCATATCCCGGCTCCGTGAACGGGAAGAAGCCCTCACGCATTCTCGTATTGATTTTGCGTCCGAAAACCTTCTCGAGAATGGTCTCAATCATGACCTTGCCGGAAGAGAACGTGATATTCTTATCGACAATCAGCGCCTCATACTGGAAGAAGGCACGCTCATGTCTGGCATCCGTATTCTCATTACGATAAACGCGGCCCGGGTAAACGAAGCGAGCCGGCGCACCGTACTTCAGCAGATAACGAACCGAACCGCCGGTCAAATGCGGACGGAGACAAAGTCTCTCGGCCCCGCTCTTGTCCTCCGTGCCCTCCAGCCAGTACGTATCCATCGACTGACGAGCCGGGTGATCGGCCGGGAAGTTCAGGTTATCAAAAGCATACTTTTCGCTGCTGATATCATCTTCATTAAAGATTTCAAAGCCCAAGGAGAGAAAGGCATCATTGAGATCATAACACATCTGCGTAATCGGATGGAGCGCGCCGGCCGTCGGCATTTTGCCCGGGAGCGTCAAATCGATCGGTTCATCGAGTACCGACTGCGTAGAAACAATCTCTGCTTCTCTCTCTTTGATCTTCTCCTGGAAAAACTCTTTGATTTCGTTCGCCTTCATACCGACAGGCTTCCTCATATCCGGTTCAAGCTTGCCGAGACTCTTCAGAACCTCAGTCAACTCGCCCTTCTTACCGGTCAACTCTCTGCGGACATCCTGCAGCGTATCGACATCCGAAGCCGCTGCAATCTTCGCAAGACCGCTCTCACGGATTTCTTCTAATCTTTGAAGCATATTTCTCCTCCTTGCGGGCTGTTACCCATAATAATAATACCCTAATATTTTATCACCACATCTTGTACAATTCAACAATTTCGATACGCTATTTGTGTCTTTGATTCGTAAATTTTATATAAAAAAGCGACATGCTGTACGCATGCCGCTTACTCTAATTTGTACCGATAGAAACGGTTTATTCAATTCTTAGAAAAGAATGCCGCCGTATTGAACAAAGAGAGGTGCAAATACGAGCGAAACGATCGTCATCAGCTTGATGAGGATGTTGATCGAAGGGCCCGAGGTATCCTTGAACGGATCGCCGACCGTGTCGCCGACAACAGCCGCCTTGTGGGTATCACTGCCCTTACCGCCGAAAGCACCGCCCTCAATGTACTTCTTCGCATTATCCCAAGCACCGCCGGCATTAGCCATCATGATGGCGAGAAGAACACCGGAAGCAAGAGATCCTGCCAGCATACCGCCGAGAGCCTGCGTACCGAGAAGCATACCGATCAGAAGAGGCGATACGATAGCCAGGAGTCCCGGAACGATCATCTCACGAAGAGCAGCACCCGTCGAAATGTCAACGCAGCGTGCATAATCCGGCTTCGAAGTACCCTCCATGATGCCGGAGTCCTCTCTGAACTGACGACGAACTTCCTCAATCATCTGGTTTGCAGCCTTACCTACCGAGCTCATCGTGAGAGCCGAGAAGAGGAACGGAAGCATTGCGCCGATGAAGACGCCGACGATAACCATCGGATCGAGCAGCGAAATCTCAGAGAGCTGTGCCGTCGTTGCGAAGGATGCAAAGAGTGCCAGCGCCGTCAGCGCAGCGGATCCGATAGCAAATCCCTTACCGATAGCAGCCGTCGTATTACCGACAGAGTCGAGCGTATCCGTGATATTTCTTACATTCTCAGGAAGTTCAGACATCTCAGCGATTCCGCCTGCATTATCGGAAACCGGACCGTAAGCATCAACGGCAACCGTCATACCGGTCGTCGAAAGCATACCTACAGCCGAAAGAGCGATACCGTAGAGACCTGCGAAATTATAAGAGATAATGATGCCGATGCAGATGAAGATGATCGGCCAAACCGTCGAAAGCATACCTACAGAGAGTCCGGAAATGATGGTCGTAGCCGAACCGGTCTGGGACTGCTCTGCAATCTTCTTAACCGACTTATAAGAATCCGAAGTGTAAATCTCGGTGAGCTGTCCGATAATAACACCAACAACGAGACCTGCAATGATTGCATAAGCATAGATGAGCGAACCGAGCATCTGTCTGCTCAGGAAGATCGATGCAACGATGACAATCAAGCTGCTGACATAAGTACCCATGTTGAGCGACTTCGCCGGGTTCTTGCCTTCGGAACCGCGTACGCAGAGAACGCCGATAACCGATGCGAGGACACCGATTGCCGAGATGAGCAGCGGGAAGATTGCTGCCGTCGTCTCCGAGAAGGTTCCGAGAATACCGGACTCATTGACTGCAACAGCGGCAAGCGTAACAGCAGAAATAATCGAACCGACATACGACTCGAAGAGGTCGGATCCCATACCTGCAACGTCACCGACATTATCGCCGACATTGTCTGCAATAACAGCCGGATTACGCGGATCGTCCTCCGGAATGCCTGCCTCAACCTTGCCTACGAGGTCAGCACCGACATCGGCTGCCTTGGTATAGATACCGCCGCCGACACGACCGAAGAGAGCCATCGAAGAAGCACCGAGACCGAAGCTCGTGATGCACTCCATGATTGTTGCAAGATCGAGAACGACAAAGACAATGCCGATTCCGAGAAGACCGAGGCCGGCAACACAAAGACCCATAACCGCACCGCTGCGGAATGCGATCTTGAGTGCCTTCGGCATACCCGACTCCATAGCGGCATTTGCCGTTCTGACATTACCCTTGGTAGCAACATTCATTCCGAAGAATCCTGCCAATACCGAAAGCAATGCACCGAAGACATAAAGAATGCCGGAGGTCCAATTGATAGCCAGGCCGATAGCCAAGAAGAGAACAATGATAACGATAGCCATCGTCTTATACTCTCTCTTCAGGAAAGCGAAGGCACCCTCACGGATATATCCGGAGATTTCCTTCATTCTTTCATTTCCTGCATTTGCTCTGCCGACCCAGGAAGCCAATGCGAAGGCTACCAAGAGTCCGATCAGAGCGGACAGGGTAACAACAAGTTCCAAACCCATTTCCTTTTACCTCCTTCATTTTGGTTATAATTCAAGGATAATGAATTCAACAGAAGAAAAAAATAAAGAGATACAGAGGTGCTTACGTACCTCTGTATGAGTAAATTTCCGCTTTAAGAAATGTTCAATTCTTCCTTAATTGAAAATCGCGACGATCAGAAGCGAAAGAATGATATAAAGAGCTGCCAGTACCGTCGTAATGCGCGAAAGAATGGCATCGTAGCTGTTGCCTTTCTTCTTGCCGAAAAGCTGCTCTGCACCGCCGGAAATGGCTCCGGAAAGTCCGTCACTCTTGCTCGTCTGTCCCAAGATCGTAAAGATCATGGCAACACTGATAATCAGCAAAAGAACCATTAATGCGTTATGCATGTGTATTCCTCCGATAATAATGTTTTAACCGTTTTAGTTTAGCATAGGAAAAATGTGATGTCAACACGACCGCGAGACAGAAACTCTGTTATTTTCTCTAATTTCTCATGGATTTTATGCGCTACGCGCTTGTTCGAGCTTCTTTACGAATCATTCTGTTCGCGGCATTTTTGCATGCGGCATAATCACATTTGTCCACAGACTCTCTTAACTGATTCATCAGATGCACCTCTTTCGCATTGATCGGATCCGTCAAACGAATCATCAGCATCCTCATCTTTTTATAAAATGGGATTCTGTTTCGATCGGGATAATACAGAAGCCTTACACTGTTTTCTTCAATCTTCCCGTTTTTACAATAGATCAGCTCAGGTTCCAAGAGAAAATTCTCCGGTAAGATCAGTCGCTCTTCGCATTCATGGCGAATACGAAGAAGTTCCGTAATCAAAGAGATTTTCTCAATCATGGAATAACTTCTTTCATTACGATTGAAATATCCTTTCGTATCATAAGCAAAGAGATAGCGATCTCCCTGCTTAATCATACTCATATGAAGAAAAGCCTCATTATGATGTAAGGTCAAGATGTTCTCGATATAACGCGGAATTTCATATTCTGTAATTTCATGGTGAACGGTCTTCATCGATTCTCTCCTATCCGCCGCATTTGGAACAAGGACGATATCCTCTCCTCTCCGCCACTTCGAGTTCCATCTCCACGGAACGTCTTTCCAATGAACGGCACCCTTTCTTATGATAATGCTCCCCGTAAAGAGGGAAATAATAGATTGTCGATCCGGGTCTCACAGATTCACTGTCACAGGCATCGCAAGGCTTATATTTCCTTCTTATTTGTTCCGTCAGCGTTCCCGATCGATATTGAGCTCGGTTATAAGTGCAATTCTCTTGATGATAATGTTCTCCGCTTTCCGGAAAGACGAAGACTGCCTCCCCTTCCCGGCTCTCCATGCGAGCCTGTGACATCGGATAAAGCCTTCGCTCCTTCCCGACATAGGCTCGCGTAATATAGGAGATTTCCTGAGCTGCTTCTGCTCGGAGTGAGAGAGGATTCTCGGTTGCCATCTCCACATTCAAGCGAAGATAGATAAGCTCATCAATCCCGTATCGATAGCTGCGATATCCGTATTCCAGGACACTGATATTCCTGATTCTTCCGTATTCATCCGTCGTCTTTTGTTCTATCAGGAAAGGAAGCTCCGGCTGCACCGTTCGCTTCCGCGCTTCGATTGCTGCAAGTCTCATCTCATTGACGCCGATAAAAGTCGTCCCCTCGATGGCTGCATACATGAGGATGACCGACGCAAGCACAACCATCACGGTCAAAAGCAAAGGCAATCCCAAAGCCGTTTCTACGATATAAGAACCTCTTTTATCGGTAATGATCCTCTGCTTCGATTGATTGAGTAAACGTTTTAACATCGAAACTGACTCCCGTATAATATTCCTCCCAATTAAAATCATCATAATATCGATACTTCATGTTCAATGCTATCAAATCCATCATGCGAAGAAGTCTGGTATCCTCATCAACCAAAGTTACCAAGAAGAGCAGATAATCTTCATAATTCTGTCCGTCCTTCACTTCTTCATATGCACCGGAGGAAACGGATTCTCCCTCACTGCTATTCATAAATTCCTGTCGAACCTCCTCATCAAGGTCCTGAAGCAAATCGCCGCGATCCTTGAGATCTCCGAAAGACGTAAACCAGTCACCTTTTCCCTTGATGAGAGGAATCCGCTTACCATCCAAAAGAGCCTGCACATCATCTTCCGCTTCCAGTGCTGCCCACGCTGCTAAAACCGTCTCACGTACAAGAACGGAAGCTTCCGGCGCGAGCAATATCGAAATCGCATCGACGGCAGCCACCTTCTCCCTATCTTGGTGAAGTGCATAGATATTTAATGCTGTTCGAAGAAGACCCAGTTTCGTACGGACGCCTCGGAGATTCTTATGATCATCCAATTCTCCTTCGATGACATATTCCCATTCATTTCTGAAATAGGATTCGCGCGAAGAAGCGGCATAGAGATGAGAACCGAAATATTCTCGAATGAACAGAATCTCCGCTGCCTGATTCTTCGCTCCTTCCTTGATTGCTTCAAAACCCTCTCCATCTTTGAATTTCTCATAAACAGCCTTCAGGCTTCCCGAATTCACCTTTTCTCCGGAAGGCAGGGTATCTATCACGACCGGATTCTTTACCGTACGGTTTTCTTCCCGTTCCCCTTCTCGATAAGATATCTTGTTCTTCCGATCAAGCAACGCCTTGGCCCCTGCTGAAAGAGCGGAACGCCTGACCGCTTTTCGCATATTATCCATATCTCCCATGCTCCATGCTCCGAGATCGACGCGAATGGATGGATTATCCATCTGAAGTCCGTTATGAAAGGAATAACAGTAATAGCTTTGAAGTTTCTTCTTGACCTCGGCATCATTTCCGTGATAAGCCATGATTCCGTAATCCTCAAAGAGGTGAATATCATATTCCGACAGGATGGCCCGCGACCAGAGAACCGAATAAGCTTTCGTCTGACTCTTCACCGTCACCGTGCGTGACCCCGTAACGGAAGCGGCAACCAAAAGGGTCAAGGAAGCAAAGATTAATGAGAGCAAAACGAATGCCGAACCTCTGCGGTCATTCATTCGATGCAATAACCGCTTCCGCGCGGACCATCGCGTCTTCACTGAAGTTGTACCATTCCCACTCCATCGTTTCATCGAGTTTCCCTTCAAAAATTCCGCTTTGAATCATGCTGAGTGTCTCTTCATCCCGCAGTATTTGAATACCGCGTTCATTTCTCGCTCGTTCCATTATTTTTTGGTGTCCTTGAATCTGTGTAGTAAGAATTTGTAAATAGAAAGTAAAGAGACGAAGAATCAATACGGTAATCAATATAATGGCAGGAAGAACCAAAGAAGCTTCGACCATCTGTTCGCCTCTCCGGTTCTTCCATTTCTTACTAAAACTTACTCGCATCCAGCGATTCAAAGGTCTGGTTGACAAAAGATGTGATTTCATTTTTGAAAATGATGCCGAGTCCCACGGCAATCGCAATGAGGATAGCCACCTGCACAAGCTCCATTCCCTCACGACTCTCCATTTTCTTTCCGATAAGGCGGCAAAACGACATTACCGAAATATTCAGCTTTTTCATACATTCCCTCCTATAATGACAACATGGTCGGCGCCATCGTTATAACAATCAACAGAAATAGCAAACAGGCGAGCGGATAAGACATCTTCAGATCAATTCTTTTGCCCTGCTCTTTCCCCATCAGTTTGCGATGCTCGAATAGGTATTCGCTCTCACGCTCGAGAGGTTCGATAATATTGATTCCTTTTCTTTCATTTTCTCTCAATATGGTTGCCAATCTCATGAGCTCCTTCACGGAATATTTCCTTGCCAGCTCCGTGAAATGTGTTGCTGCACTCTGCTTCTCCCATCCGTCCTTCTTCACCATCGCACAGACTTCCCTTTCAAGAAGGCTCAAATCCCTTTCATCCTTCCTTTCGTAACATCCGGCAATATGTTCCAGTGCATCTTTCAAAATAAGACCGGCATTCATCATGAGAAGAAGCTGATTCGTGAATCGCGGCAGGTCTGCCAGAATCTCGTTCCTCGTGGCTGCTTCAGCTTTCTTCCGTTCATATCTTCCGTTTTGAAGGAGCACCGGAATCAGAAGGAAATATCCGACAGCAAGTGCTAACGGTGTATAATCCCTTTCTTTCACAAGGTGCCAGCGGACCTTCGTCCCGTCCTCCAGTGCAGACGGAAGTTTTACGGACATCGCTTCCGAGGCCTCGATCTCCGCAATCACTTGTTCGAGCAGCCATGCGCTTTGATCTTCTCTCTCGTCCGAATCAACATCCTTTGCCTCCTTTTCTGATGAAGGAGGATCTAATACGATTTCGATTTCCTTTTCCTCTCGTCCACCTTCACCGTACAGTTCCGCGAGCACATGATATTCCCCGGACTTGCTCTCCTCATTTCGAACGATAGTCGTAACCTCACCTTTTTGGTTGACGACGTAGGATCCGCTCTCGGGATTCCTTAGGAGAAGCAAGAAGAGCAATCCGATGAAAAGAAGTGTAATCGTCAGAAGATCCTTCCTTTGCTTCTCGGTCAACTTGGCAAGAGCTGCTTTAACTTTATATCCCTTCCTCTTGTCATCCATCCTTACTCCTACACTTGAACACGGATAATTCTGCGAATCATTCCGTAAATTCCGACAGTTGCTGCGATCACTCCGGTCATAAGGCATCTCCCCGGAATCGTTTCATAAAGAGGTGCGAGATAATCCGGTGCTAATAGATTTAAGAACAGAATGACGACCGGCGGCATCAGAAACAGAATCATTCCTTCCGACTGCTTCCTGCGCACAATCTCACGGATTTCTTCTTCAATGGTCATCTTTTCAATAATCACTCCGGCTGCTTTATTGAGTGCTGATACGAGAGCGGCGCCCGTATCCCTGCATATCTCGAAAATGATGACGAAATCCATGACATCTTCCAGCCCTGTCCGCTCTGCCAGATCTTGGAGAACATCTTCCTCCCTCTCCTTTGAAATCTTCATTCGATCATGCATATGTTGGATCTCGCGCACAAGACGGCTGTCCTCTCCGTAAATATCTTTCATCGAAAGGACCGCCTCTCCGAGAGCATCCGCCATTCCACGGCCGGCTGAGAAGGAGGTCGACAATACGAACAGCAGATCTTTAAATTGCTCCAGGAAGTCGCTTTTTTGTCGGATAATGAGTTCTTCCTTCACATATGATCGAATTCTCTTACGAAGCAGAAATACTATCGGGGCGCCGAGAATATTCCGATAAAAGAGATAAGAAACAAGAATACCGATGAGAAGCAAGCCCATATGAAAGAGTATTTCCTCTCGGCGGCTGAATTCATAACGGTTATAATTCATTGCGAACCTTCCTCGGATGACTTCCGTCTCTCGCTCTTTCCTTCATTTCTCGGTAACGAAGAAGCTTCTCCTGATGAACGAGATTTTCATCGGTTCTTACCAATTTCTCATTCTCTGTTTGATAGAGGTAGTGAAGAACATATTCTCCCTTCTCATATCCGACCAGTTCCGCCACTTCCACGACCTTTCTTGCTCCTTTCGCATCACGACGCAAATGGATGAAAATATCAATGGCATTGGCAATTTGACGTTCAATCGAAGGCAGCGGAATTTTGCTCCCCATCGTATACATCGTTGCAAGCCGCTGCAGCATTCCTTTGATGGAATTGCCGTGCCCGGTGGACATGCTCCCGTCATGTCCTGTTGACATCGCCTGAATCATATCAATCACCTCCTTTCCGCGAACTTCACCGACGATGATGCGATCCGGCCTCATGCGGAGACTGCTCTTGATTAAATCTGTCATCGTGACCTCACCTTTTCCTACGGAATTCGCACTTTTACATTCGAGATGGACCAGGTTCTTGAGATGAGGAAAGGAAAGCTCCGCCGAGTCTTCAATGATGATGACTCTTTCCGATTCATCGACAGCATCAGCAAGCGCATTGAGAAAGGTCGTCTTTCCCGAAGACGTTCCGCCGCTCACAAAGAGGTTATATCCCGATGCCGCTAATTCCATTAAGAAATCCGCACATTCCTCGCTGATACTCCCGGATTCGATCAAATCCTCCATTGTGATCTTCTTGCCGGAGAATTTTCTAATCGTCAAAATCGGACCGTTAAGAGCTACCGCTTTCAGCACGCCGTTTACACGATAACCGGTGGGGAGACGCGCATCGACAATAGGATGTGATTCGTTGACCTCTCGATGAACATCCTGAGCAAACATACGTATGAGATCTTCGACTTCCTGCTCCGAACAGAAAGCGCGATCGACAACTTCAATAGAGCCTTTTCGTTCGATGAATACGGCATGCGGACCGTTCACCATAATCTCATTCACCGACGGATCATTCAGGAAGGGAGTCAAGATCGAATAAGGATAAGCGATGCGCTCATAGACCTCTTCTATCACGAAGGGCAAATCGGAGATCGCGATGGATACTTCCGAAAAGGCTGCGAAGCACAATTCCTCAATCTCTCGATGTATCGATTCGCCGCTTCGCATCTGTTTATCCTTATCCTCATCAAACTGCTGCCTGGCTCGTTTCGTCAACATTTCAATCTCTTCTCCGTATTGACGGACCACCCTACGCCTATGAAACATCCTGCTCCTTTCATACTGTTATAACATTCGACAATCGTGCGCTATGATTCCTGATCCATGATGATTTTCATATGTTCTTCCGCACAATGAAGCATACTCTCTTCAAGATCAAAAACAGGTGTAATCAGCAGAGTCGGTCGCTGCTTCTCCTTGTCAAAAGAAAGTTCGCTCTGAAGAAGATATTCAAAATCTTGATTCTGGGTAACCATAATAAGTATATCGACGTGGCGTACGATTGAGAGATTCTCCCTCGTTAGCTCCGCTCCGATATCATAAAGGACAAAATGAAAGGGCCCGCTTTCCATCGATTGAAGCACTTCGGTTCTCTCTTCTTCGCTGAGTTCCAGAAATGAATTGAGACCGTATCCTCCGCGAAAATGATAGATCGATGCTTCATCTTGGATATAAAAGCCATCGGTATCTCGTTTCTTCTGTGCAACCGCATCGTAATAATAGCGGGCCATCATCCATCGATTCTCATCATCATAATCCTGACTGTCGATTCCGGGCTCCCTTCGAAACGCTCGGAGATCAAATACTAAGACCTTTAGATCCTCATTCGCAGCCAGCTGCTTTAACAGGAATTCCGAATAAGAATCATAAAGTGCATCCGCCCGGAGCGATCCGTCAGAGATCACAGCAATCGTACGACTGTTCTTCAATAAAGGTTTTCCTGAGAGATCATTCATGCAGAGTTTGAGGTCGGCAAGAATCTTTGAGAATCGTTGATAACGGAATATTTGTTTGATTCCTCCCGTATGTTCTAAAGGCTCTTCGGGATATTCGGTCAAACAGACAATGCGATCCTTCAGCAGCTCTCGAATCGGCCTCGTGAAATCATCGGGAGAATGGTCGGTAAGGAGAAGTGTATCACGGAGAATTCCGGTATTCCCTTCCTTAACCGACTCCATCAAATGAACAAAATCTTCCGCAGTCTCAATCACCTCCAAGCAGAGGTCCTTTTGGTGCCGAGCAGAGGCTTTAAGAAATGCTTCAAGATAGATCCGATCATAAAAGAACATCAACAATCTCAAATTCCTCGCCTCCGTTCCGCGGTTGCTTCATGCTGTCTGTTGGCTTTCTTCGTTAACAAGAGTCTACCAAAACAAAAATTCCCCTTCAGTACAATCCGTCCGCAAGAGCACGAAGAGGAAGCAACAATACCAACAAATACAAAAAATAAAAAAGATCCTTCATCCGAAGATGAAGGATCGTCCCATTTAACAATGGTGCCCAGACTCGGAGTCGAACCAAGGACACAGGGATTTTCAGTCCCTTGCTCTACCAACTGAGCTATCTGGGCATATTAAATTGTGGTGGGCCATCAGGGACTTGAACCCGGGACCTATCGGTTATGAGCCGACTGCTCTGACCAACTGAGCTAATGGCCCAGGATAATGGTGGTCGGGGTGGCAGGATTTGAACCCGCGGCCCACTGGTCCCAAACCAGTTGCGCTACCAAGCTGCGCTACACCCCGAAACTACCTATAAAGTTTGAAAAATTGGTCGGGGTGGCAGGATTTGAACCTGCGACCCACTGATCCCGAACCAGTTGCGCTACCAAACTGCGCTACACCCCGACAAATTGGCAGGGGCAGAAGGACTCGAACCCTCGGCACGTGGTTTTGGAGACCACTGCTCTACCAACTGAGCTATACCCCTATAGGTATATTGATTTGTAAATATGGCGGAGAAGATGGGATTCGAACCCATGCGGCCCTATATCGAACCCTAACGGTTTAGCAAACCGTCCTCTTCAGCCTCTTGAGTACTTCTCCAAAGATTTATGGTGTCTTGGCGGAGAGGGTGGGATTCGAACCCACGGTCCCTTTCAGAATCACCGGTTTTCAAGACCGGCTCCATAAACCACTCGGACACCTCTCCGAATATAGAAAATGGTGACCCATCGGAGATTCGAACTCCGGACACCTTGATTAAAAGTCAAGTGCTCTACCGCCTGAGCTAATGGGTCTCATGGCTGGGGTAGTGGGAGTCGAACCTACGAATCACGGAGTCAAAGTCCGTTGCCTCAACCACTTGGCTATACCCCATAATCAAGATCGTCTGCCGCATATTCATTTTATGGATGGTGAGCCCACAGGGATTCGAACCCCGGACACACGGCTTAGAAGGCCGTTGCTCTATCCAACTGAGCTATGGGCCCGCATGGAGCGGATGATGAGAATCGAACTCACGCTATCAGCTTGGAAGGCTGAAGTTCTACCATTGAACTACATCCGCGAAAAAAAATGGAGCGGAAGACGAGATTCGAACTCGCGACCCTCGCCTTGGCAAGGCGATGCTCTACCCCTGAGCCACTTCCGCATAATTTGGTCGAGGGAGATGGATTCGAACCATCGAAAGCTGAGCTAACGGATTTACAGTCCGCCCCCTTTGGCCACTCGGGAATCCCTCGATAGAATGGTGGAGCTGATGGAGGGAATCGAACCCCCAACCTGCTGATTACAAATCAGCTGCTCTACCGTTGAGCCACATCAGCATACTGGTGTCGCTTCTAAATGAATGGCGACAGGGAACGGGCTCGAACCGTCGACATCCAGCGTGACAGGCTGGCATTCTAACCAGCTGAACTACCCGGCCGCATGTCGGAGGACATTCACCGTCTCCCTTGCAATCGTTTTCTCTCGACTGCGTTTACTATCCTACCACAGCGATGTGTGCTTGTCAACAACGAATTTTGATTTTCCCGGATTCTTTTCGAAGAATCTTCTCGGACCCGGAAGTCAGCTCTTGAAGGAAAGAGCAAAGTTCGTTGTCCTTGTCATAATCTGTGCTGATTTTCAAGGTGACTACGTCAGTATACACTATATCTTCGATTTTGAAAACCCCCTGATTGCAAAAATTTTGAATTGATGACAAATAAGGGTATCCGACTTCAACTTCTACCGTGATACTTTGTTTAACATCACAAATTCCGGCCTGATCGAGCGCATCTTTAGCAATCCCGCCGTAGGCCCTGGTAAGGCCGCCGGTGCCCAGCTTAACCCCACCAAAATACCGCGTGACGACAATCGCCACGTTCGTGATCCCCCGGCTTGCCGCCGCATTCAGGACCGGCATCCCTGCCGTACCCTGCGGTTCACCGTCATCACTCGCCCACTTCCATTCCATTTTCTCACCGAAAATGACCGCCGGCACATTGTGCGTCGCGTCCTTATACTCTGCCTTGATCCGAGCGACAAACGCCTTCCCTTCTTCAAAATCGGAAATCGGCATGACATGAGCAATAAAGCGCGACTTCTCAATCACGGTCTCAAGGACCGTCGCCTCCTCAACACTTCGATACAGAATCGTGCTCATTCGCTGCTCCTCCTTCCGATAAAAAAGCCCTCTCAGCGTACCTGCTAAGAGGGCTGCTCTCTAATTCTACAAGATGTCAGGGATATTACAAGATATACTTGTCAACATCCACCTCGCGGATCTTCTCCTTGAACTTATTGATGACGAACTGCGCATCGATGACGATTTCCTTGACCTCCGGATTCGGAAGATCATAAGAGATGTCCTCCACCAGCGTTTCGAGAATCGTATATAATCTTCTCGCACCGATATTCTCCGTCTGCTCATTCATCAGGAAGGCCATCTCAGCGATCTCTTCAATTGCATCCTCCTTGAACGTGACCTCGACGCCCTCCGTCTCAAGCAGCGCCTTCTGCTGCTTGGTGATGGCATTCTCCGGGACGGTCAGAATGCGCTTGAAATCCTCTTTATCGAGACTCTTCAGTTCTACGGTAATCGGGAAACGCCCCTGAAGCTCCGGAATGAGATCGGACGGCTTCGAAACATGAAAGGCACCTGCGCCGATAAAGAGCATATGATCCGTTTTGACCGGGCCGTGCTTCGTGTTAACGACGCTGCCTTCGACAATCGGAAGAATGTCGCGTTGAACGCCTTCTCTCGATACATCGGCACCGGAGCGAGAGCTGCCGGATGCAATCTTGTCGATCTCATCGATAAAGATGATTCCGTTCTGCTCCGCATTGTCGATAGCGTCATCGATGACCTGATCCATATCGATCAGGTTTTGCGCCTCCTGTTCACGAAGAACCTTGCGCGCATCGGCGACCTTCATTTTGCGATTTTTCGTTTTCTTCGGCATCATATCACCGAAGATGTTGCCGATGGCAATCATATTGTCGGCATTGACATCGAGCGTATTCTCGCGCTGCTGCTCTTCTACCTGAATCTCGATGACGAGATCCTCGAGCTTCCCTTCGCGAAGCTCACGGCGAACCTGCTCGCGGCCCATCGCGAGATTTCTTTCTTCATCAGGATCCGTTTCCTTCTCCTGCTGCTTCTCTTCGAATTCCTCTTTCTGCGATTTGTAATTCGTTTGCGAGAAGATGAGATCAAACGGATTGCCGCTCTTCTTCTTTTCGTCCTTCTTTCGGCCCGGAAGAATGGCTTCTACCAGCTTATCTTCCGCCAGCTGATCGGCCATCTCCGATTGCTCATCGATTCTCTTCTGCTTCGTCAGGCGAATCGAGGCTTCAACGAGATCTCGGACCATGGAATCGACATCACGGCCCACATATCCGACCTCCGTAAACTTGGTCGCCTCCACCTTGACGAACGGAGCATCCATGATTTTTGCCAGACGTCTTGCAATCTCCGTCTTACCGACACCGGTCGAACCGATCATCAAAATATTCTTCGGCGTGATCTCCTCACGCATTTCTTCGGACAACAGATTGCGGCGATAGCGATTGCGGAGCGCGATGGCTACGGACTTCTTCGCTTCGTCTTGACCGATAATATATTTATCCAACTCGGCGACAATCTCCCGAGGTGTCATATTCTTAATATTCTGCTTCATCACCGCACCTCCTACAGCTTCTCAACGGAAATATGATCATTCGTATATACACAAATAGAGGAGGCGATCTGCAGAGACTTACGGACAATCGACTCTGCATCGAGATCCGTATTATCAAAGAGCGCCTGCGCAGCGGAATAGGCATAATTGCCGCCTGATCCGATGGCCACTACATCCTTATCCGGGACGATGACTTCGCCGTTTCCGGAAATGACCAGGAGATCATCCTTATCGGCAACAATCATCAGCGCCTCCAAGCTGCGGGAAGCCTGATCCTTTCTCCAAAGCTGTGCAAGATCAACAGCGGCACGCTTCAAATTGCCGTCGTGCTCCTTCAGCTTATTTTCGAATTTATCCGTCAAGGCGAAAGCATCGGCGACCGAACCCGCGAAACCGGTCAGTACACGGTCATGATAAATTTTCTTGACCTTCTTAGCACCGTTCTTCATAATCGTCGACTCGCCCATCGTTACCTGGCCGTCGCCGCCGATACAGATATCACCATTCGGCCTCTTCGCGGCACAGATTGTCGTTGCATGAAATTCCACCATCGTTTCTCCTTTCTGTTTTAAGCCTCCTGCCGAGGTTTTTTGAAATCACAGGATTCACCGGAGCAGACGAGATTCCTGCCCTTCATCAGAAGCAGGGATCCGCACTTCGGGCAGCGCTCATTGACCGGACGATCCCAGAAGGATACATCACAATCCGGATAACCGCTGCATCCGTAGAAAATGCGTCCGCGGCGGCTTCTCTTCTCGACTAAGTCGCGGCCGCACTTCGGACAAGCTACGCCGATTTTCTTGAGAATCGGCTTCGTATTCTTACAATCCGGATAACCGCTGCAGGCGAGGAATTTGCCGTAACGGCTCTCTTTGATGAGCATCGGCCTGCCGCATTTTTCACAGATCTCGTCGCTGACCTCGACCTCCTGCTCAATTTTCTCGATTTCCTGCTCAGCAACCTTGAGTTCCTCGCTGAAGCCTTTATAGAACTCAGCGATGACCTCTTTCCAGGCTTCTCTGCCGAGTTCGACATCATCCAGCTTATCTTCCATTTCGCCGGTGAATTCCACGTCGACGATATCACCGAAGTATTCGGACATGATCTTTGTGACATCGAATCCGAGCTGAGTCGGTACGAGGTTCTTCTTTTCACGCTTGACATAATTGCGTCCGGTCAGCGTCGTGATGACAGCTGCATACGTACTCGGTCTTCCGATATTGCTTTCTTCCATTTCCTTGACCAGGCCGGCTTCGGTATATCGGGCCGGAGGCTGCGTGAACTTCTGTTCCTTTCGAATTTTTTCAGGCACCAAAAGCTCTCCCTCCGCGAGCTCCGGAAGGAGAATTTCCTTGTCCCCGGCGACCGGATAGACCTTGCGCCATCCGTCGAAGAGAAGATGCGAACCCGAAGCACGGAATTCATACTCTCCGTTCATAATCACTGCGGTGACCGTATGATAACGCGAAGACTTCATCTGCGAAGCAACGAAGCGCTTCCAGATGAGCTGATAGAGCTTATATTGATCCGATGTCAGAGAATCCTTGATTTCATCCGGCAGAAGGCGAACATCGGTCGGACGAATCGCCTCGTGCGCGTCCTGAATGTCTTTATTCTTGTTAATGAAGACATTCTGAGCGGCATATTCCTCGCCGTAGGTTTCCTTGATGAAGCTCGATGCATCCGCTTTCGCCGCGTCGGAAATACGAACGGAGTCCGTACGGAGATAGGTGATGAGACCGCGGACACCGATCCCGGCGATATCAATACCCTCATAGAGCTGCTGAGCGACTTGCATCGTCTTCTTGGTTTGGAAATTTAATTTGATGGATGCATCCTGCTGCAGAGCGGATGTCGTGAAAGGCGCATAAGGCTTATTCTGCCTTTCCTTCTTTGTGACCGAATCGACGCGGTAAGAGCCGTTCACCACATCCTTTTCGATGAGGGACGCTTCCTCTTCCGTTGCAATTTGAATCTTTTTCTGCGACTTACGGACGAGCTGCGCGCTGAATCCCTTCTCGAAATCCACAAAGAAATTCCAATATTCTTCCGGAACGAAAGCTTGGATCTCAGTCTCTCTGTCGCAGATCATCTTGAGTGCGGCGGACTGGACACGGCCGGCCGAAAGTCCGCGCTTGACCTTCTGCCAGAGGAGCGGGCTGATCTGATAACCGACCAGGCGATCGAGAACGCGGCGGGCCTGCTGTGCATCTACCAGGTTTTGATCGATCGGACGCGGCTTCTTGATAGCCTTCTTGACAGCCTCCTTGTTGATTTCATTGAAGAGGATGCGACAATCCGATGTCGGATCGATATCCAAGATATAAGCGAGATGCCACGAAATAGCTTCTCCTTCACGGTCGGGGTCCGTCGCGAGGAGAACACGGGAGGCTTGCTTCGCCGCCTTCTTAAGTTCCTTGATCGTATCCCCCTTGCCGCGGATATTGATATATCCCGGTTCAAAGTTATTATCGATATCGATGCCGAGTCTGCTCTTCGGCAGATCTCGAACATGGCCGACCGAAGCGATGACCTTATAGCTGCTTCCCAGATACTTGCCGATGACCTTCGCCTTGGAAGGAGACTCGACAACGATAAGAGTCTTCTTTCGTGCCGGTTTCTTCGTCGATTTCTTGGTGGATGTATTACTTCTTGCTTCTGCCATGAATGGATAACCGCCTATTTCTATATAATATAGTAAAAAGTTTTTACCTTTAACAATTGTAATAGATAATAAACCTTGCTTTATTATTTTGCAAGGTAAATTTTTCCGGCAAATGTCATAATATATCCTTTCATTTCCAAGATGGTCAAAATCGCCTGAACCGTTCCGATCGGTTTTCTGAGCTCGTGGACGAGCTGATCCGCCGTGCAGCCTTCGTTCATTTGAATCAAAGAATAAACCGGTTTCTCATCCTCGCCGAGCTGAAGGGATGCCTCCTCGTCCTTCGAGGAAATCCCGAGCGTCATCAGGATATCATTCATCGAAAAGAGCGGAACGGCCCCGTCTTTAATCAAAAGATTCGTTCCGACGCTGTAGGAGCTCGTAATATTCCCGGGAACAGCGAAAACAGTCTTCCCCATCTCCGCTGCCATCCCGGCCGTGATCAGCGATCCGCTTTGGATCGTCGCTTCCACGACGATGACTGCATCCGAGAGGGCCGCAAGAATGCGATTTCTAGCCGGAAAGGCATATTTCCTTGCCTCCTGATCATATTCATATTCCGTCAGAAGGAGTCCATCACTTCCGATTCTTTCCATCAGCCCCTTATTCGACTTCGGATAACATTGTCCGAGCCCGGTCGCGAGCACGGCAATCGTCTTCCCTTGATGCTGAAGGGCTGAACAATGAGCAAAGGAATCGATCCCTGTCGCTAGTCCGGAGACGACGGTAATCCCGTTCGAAACAAGCGTGCGCCCTATCATTTCCGTGACAGCGCGGCCGTACGAAGTATATCTCCGCGATCCGACGACCGTCACCATCGGTGTGCGAAGCAGCGATAGGTCTCCGCGATAATAAAGCTTCTTGACCTTCGCCTCTCGAAGAGGTCCTTTCAGTCGCTCCGGGAGATCCTCATCCTCTCTCGTGATCATATGACATTCACTGTCCGAAAGTGTCCTGTTTACATCCATCTTATTCATCCTCCTTCGGCAAATAGCGAAAGGCTTCCGCCAGATGCTCCGTTCTCACACACTCGGACTGTTCGACATCCGCAATCGTTCGTGCCACTCGAAGCGTTCGATAATAGAGCCTCGGTGTTAAGTGAAATCGCTCATAAGCTGCCGCCAAGAGCATCTCCTCTTGCGGTCCGAGACGGCACCAATCACGGATTTCATATCCTTCAATATTGCCGCAATTTTCCCCTCTTCCGTCTGCCTTCGAAAACGCTTTCGCCTGTAAGACCTGCATTCTCATCTGCTCTGACGAAAGCGGCTTTGCCTCACTGCCTTCATATTTCAAATCCTCATAACGAACCGTCTCCATCATGAGATGAAGATCGATACGCTCAGACAGCGCACCGGATAATTTCTTCCGATAATTCCGAATCATCGCCGGCGAACAGGTGCAGAGATGCTCCGGATCGCCCAAATATCCGCACGGACACGGATTCGTGGCAGCGATGAGCGTAAAGGCAGAAGGGTAACGATAAACCTTTCCCTGTCTCACATGTGCGATAAAGCCTTCCTCGATCGGTTGACGCAAAGCCTCCACGGTCGAACGTTCAAATTCACAAAATTCATCCAGGAACAGTATCCCGTGATGAGCCAGCGTTATCTCTCCGGGCTTCGGAATAAGGCCTCCGCCGATCATCCCTGCCCTGGTGACAGAATGATGCGGCGCACGAAACGGTCTTTGATGCAGGATATCTTGACCTTCGCTGAGAAGTCCCGCAGCGGAATAGATCAGCGTGGTCTCCACTGCCTCTTCCTCCGTCATCGGCGGAAGAATCCCGGGGATCCTCTCGGCGAGCATGCTTTTGCCGCAGCCGGGTCCGCCTATCATCAAGAGATTATGACCGCCTGCCGCAGTTAAGACGAGGCAGCGCTTCGCCGTCTCCTGTCCGGCAATATCGGCGAAATCGAGTCCTCCTCTCTCCGATTGAAAGGATGCTCCTTCTTCAGACAGAGGCTCACAAACAAAAGCTTCTTCTCTCCCGGCGATAATCTTTCGTAGGATGCGAACGCATTCCTTTAAGTCCTTCACACCGATAACGGTCACACCCGGCACCAGACGTGCCTCTCGCACATTCGCAGTCGGTACGAGCACATACTTTATTCCCTCTTTGACCGATGCCTCCACCATCGGCAGAATTCCGCTGACCGCAATGACCGTCCCCTTCAGCGAGAGCTCGCCGAAAAGCGCGATCTCCTTCCATCGCTCCGAGGCTTCGATTTGACCGTCTGCCGAGAGCAAGGCAGCTGCCATCGGAAGATCGAGATGGCTGCCTTTTTTGCGCACGGATGCCGGAAGAAGGCTCATCACGACATGCATTCGCGGATAACGAAAGCCCCCGCGGAGAACGGCCGTCCGAATGCGTTCCTTCGATTCCTGCACCTCCGTTCCGGCCATCCCGATAATCGTACATCCGGGAAGCCCGTGCCTCAGCGTCACTTCCGCACGAACCGGAATGCCCTCCATCCCGTCCACTATCGCCGTCTCGATCACGGCCACGCGTTCCTCTTCCGGATTCTTCCCCATTCATAACTCCCTTCTAGAACGAATTCTCAAGTAAATGCACTTCCACCTCAGCGACATCCATGGAGCAGGCCGCAGTCTGTTCATGACGCATGAAGTAATACTGCGCCGCCCTTCGAATCCGCCGCTGCTTCTCACCGTTAACGGCCTCTGAAGGTCTCCCGTAATCCTCGGTCCCTCTCGTCCTCGTCTTGACCTCGATAAAATGAATGACGCCCTCGCGCCTGGCGATGATGTCGATCTCCCCGCCGCGCGTCCGATAATTCCTGGCCAGGATCTTATATCCGCGGGCAAGAAGCACCTGCGCGACGAGCTCCTCACCCTGCATTCCGATTTCTCTCGTCATCTCTCTTCCTCCTATGCTTCTCTTGTATCACAATACGCACGCTCTGTCTCACCCCTTGCCGATAAAGGGACGAAAGATATGCAAAAAGGGAAGACGGATATTCTCCGTCTTCCCTGCTTTGAATACTATGCTTTGAATACTATTATTTCAATCGACTTAAACCCGTCTTTCGGGCTTCCTTAAAGAACGAATTTCCGAATTGCCTCTGCGACGCCGGCATCATCATTACTCGAGGTCACATAATCCGCCTCTTCCTTGACCGGATCCCAGGCATTCCCCATGGCGACACCGATTCCGGCGAGCCGAATCATCGGCAGGTCGTTCAGCGCATCGCCGCAGGCGAGAAGCTCAGAGCACGATAAGCCGAGCTCTTCCAGCAGATGCTCCAGGGCTTTCCCCTTGGAGGCATCGGGACCGCCGATTTCGAGATTGTTCCTGAAGGATTGTGTGATGCGAGCATCCGGAATGCTTTCGAGGAGCGGGCGCATCCGCTCCAGCTCGTCGAGATCGTCGAAGACGACATTGACATTCTCAATATCGTCCGGATGCTCTTTAATATAGGATGAAAGATTCTCGACAGGCTTTCGCGTCTCCATCACATATTTCCTCCGCGCCTGCATCGTCTTGCCGTCCTTCACATCTTCAAAGACGGATTTCTCGATATGGGCCTGTCCGTCGCGGAAGACCTCGAGCTTCAAGCCATATTTCTCGATGAGTTCCGGAAGGATTCTCACTGCCGCCGGGGAGAGAAAGGATTGATAGAGGTCTCTTCCGAGCTTGCGGTCGATAATCCGAGCTCCGTTGGACGTGATGAGATAACGGATCTCATCAACTTCCAGCAATTCCTTGGGCACGGTTTGAAGCGCGCGGCCGGTGCAGACGACGACGGCCGCGTTTTTCTTGAACGCTTCCGCAAAAGCGGCGCGATTCGCTTCCGGAAGCTTCCCCTCATGGTTTAATGTCGTCCCGTCAAGATCGAGAGCAATGAGACGAATACTCATTCTTATCCTCCTTTAACGTCCTTTCCGAGCCTTTTCGTATCCGCATGACAAATTAATCTTAACCCTATGAAAAAGTTGTTTCAAGTACGTTCATTTTTCTTTGTTTTCATTGCATTAGAGCATGGCTTGTACTATAATCATGTTCGCTTGAAATTTTGCTAAAAGGAGCATGTTAAACCAATGAAGATCGCCATTCTGGGCGCAGGCAAATTGGGCATCCGCCTGATTGAGGCCCTGCTGGACGGAGACTATGACATCACCGTCGTCGACAACAATGAAGATAAGCTGAGCTACATCTCCGATGAATATGATGTCTTTACGGTCTACGGAAATGCTGAGACCGTCGAAACGCTGAAGCGCATCGACATCAAGACGTTCGATTATTGCATCAGCACGACGACCTCCGATGATACGAACATCCTCTCGGCATCCTTTGCAAAGATTCTCGGATGCAAGAAAGTCATCGCGCGAATCCGTGAGCCGGAGCACATGAGTCAGATTGACTTCCTGCTCGAGCACTTCAATATCGATCGTCTCATCAACCCGGATCTCCTGATTTCCGATGAGATTTACAATTATCTGGTCGATCAGTATTCGCTGAAGAACGGCATCTATACTTCGAAACATGTTGCACTGCTCGAGTTCCATGTATCGCGCATGGCTTCGCTCGTCGGCAAGGACCTCGTCGCCTTCCGTCAGCAGTTCCCGAACATGCTCATCATCGGTATCTCCCGCAAGGGCAAGATGATCATTCCGCACGGTTCGGATGTCATTGAAGAAAATGACATCCTCTATTTGGTCGGAGAGAAGCAGGAAGTCTTCGAATTTGAAAGCAATTTGAAGCACCGCAAGACGCAGCCGCATATTCAGAAGGTCATGATCATCGGCGGAGGCAAGACCGGATATTATCTCTCCCGCCGTCTTGCCGAATACGGAGCCAAGGTCAAGGTCATCGAGAAGGATCGTAAGCGCTGCCACTACCTCGCTACGAAGCTCAAGAATGTCATGATTCTGAACGGAGACGGCTCCGATATCCCGTTCCTCATGGAAGAGGATCTCGAAGATATGGATGCTTTCGTCACGGCGACGGGCTATGACGAAGAGAATCTCCTTCTGGCATTGACGGCGAAGAATCACGGCATCAAGGATGTCATCTCCAAGGTCAGCCATGTCAGCTACAAGGATCTCGTCTCGAAGCTCGGCGTCGATGTCGTCCTCAATCCGCTCGATATCAGTGCGACTTCGATTCTTCGCTCTATTCGCGGATCGAAGCGCGTCCTCAGCTCCGTCCTTCTTCAGGGACAGGCGGAACTGATGGAGGTCTATGCCCATTCCAACATGAGCATGATCAATATCCCGCTTAAGAAGCTCAACCTCCCGCCGTGGATCCTCATTGCTGCGATTCACCGCGGTACACAGACCATCATCCCGGATGGCGAAACGCGCATCTTGGACGGCGACCGTGTCATCATCGTATGCATGATCTCCGATATCGGATATGTCGAGAAGCTCTTCCGTTCGAACACGCGCTTTAAGATTTTGAAATAGGATTCAGTTTAAACCCATGTTGAAACGAGTTATCAACTTTATCGGTATCTTTTTGATGCTCCTCGGAGCAAGCATGTTGCTGCCGCTTTTCACAGCCTTGGTGTACGGAGAAACTTCGTGCATCACGGCTTTTCTCATTTCTATCGGCATATCCTTTATACCGGGAGCCGTCATCACGCTGCTCTGCCGTAATACAATTGAGACGCAGCCTCTCAAAAAAGCGGACAGTTATTTCATCGTCTCGGTCTCTTGGATCCTCGCCGCTGCCCTGGCAGGACTTCCTTTTCTCATCGAAGGCAGCATTACTTATGCCTCTGATGCCTTCTTCGAAATGGCTTCCGCCTTCACTACGACGGGTTCCAGCATCCTTCCGGATGTCGAAGCCGTTCCGAAATCCCTGTTGCTGTGGCGCAGTGAATGTCAATGGTTCGGCGGCATGGGTATCATCGTCTTCGCGGTCGCCCTTTTCCCGAAGATGGGTATCAAGGCGCAGAATGTTGCCGGAGCCGAAACGCCGGGACCGATTTCGACGAAGCTCACCTCTCGTTTCTCCGAAACGGCGCAGCGCCTCTATCTTATCTATATCGCGATGACCATCATCCTGATCATCCTCCTGATGCTCGGAGGCGTCGGCTTCTTTGATTCCGTCAATCACGCCTTTGCGACCATGGCGACCGGCGGCTTCTCCACCTACGGAGACAGCGTCGCTCATTTCGACAGCTATTACGTCTACTGGGTTCTCACCATCTTCATGCTTCTCGCGGGTACGAACTTCAATCTCTTCTTCGGTCTCGCCAAGAACCCTAAGGAAGCACTGGCCGATAACGAGCTCCATTTCTATTACATTCTTTTCGCGGTTGTCACCCTCCTCATCACCTTCAACTTGATGATTCAGGGCGGTTATACGAACTTCGGACATGCACTCACCGACGGAGCCTTCCAGGTGTCCACTATCATGACGACGACGGGCTTCGCAACGACGGACTTCAATCTCTGGCCGGCCTTCTCGAAGATGCTCCTCCTCCTGATCATGATTCCGGGCGGTATGAGCTCCTCGACGGCGGGCGGCATGAAGTGCATCCGCGTGCTCCTCGATTTTCGTATGATCAAGAACGAGGTCAAGCTCCGCATCCACGGCAAGATCGTCGACGAGGTCAAGTACAACGGATCTCTGGTCGGCTTCGGCACGCTCTCCGGAATTGTGGCCTTCAGCGTCACTTATTTTGCCACGCTCCTGATCGGCTTGATCCTGATCTCCTTCTTCTCCTGCGGGGATTTCGTCTCCGATCTCTCCGCCGTACTCACCTGCCTCAACAACGTAGGTCCGGGTCTCGGCGAAGTCGGACCGATTTCGAACTTCAGCATTTATTCGAAACCGGCTACGATGATTCTCTCTTTCCTCATGATCGCAGGACGTCTTGAACTCATCACCTTCTTCCTGCTCTTCACTCGTCGCTACTGGAATCAAGCGACGAATTAGCTTGGAGGTCTCTCTTGAAAAAGGATTTAGTATTTATTCTTCATACCATATCGACCGCTGTCATGATCTACGGCTGCCTTCTTCTGCCGTCGATCATCGTCAGCCTTTTGAGCCGCGAATATTCGGTAGTTTTGACATTGTCCTTCATTTTCATCGCCTGCGGCCTCTTCGGATGGGTCGGTCATACCTTCTTTGATAATGAGATCAAGAAGGTCTCCATTCGCGACTGCTTCATGATCACCATCCTCACCTGGCTCGTCATCATCTTCCTGACGACGCTTCCTTTCTATCTCTGCGGCAACGGCTACCGCTATCTGGATTGTCTCTACGATGCGACCGCTGCCTGGACGACGACGGGAACGGCGGCCATCGATGTTCCGACCCTGCCGAACGGACTCCAGCTCTTCCGTTCTTCCTGCAACTGGGCGGGCGGCATGGGCATCATCCTGCTCACATTGACCTTCCTCCCGATGAGGCAATTTGTCGGCCGCAATCTCGCTTATGCCGAGTCTCCGGGACCGGGATTTCTGAAGAGCAATAACACCTTCCGCCATACGTATCGCAATCTCTTTATGCTCTACGTATCCATCACCGCGGTTCAGTTTATTCTGCTCCTCTTCTCTTCGGCCCTCACCCCTTTCGAGGCTCTCCTGACTGCCCTCAGCAACTCGAGCACCTCGGGCCTTGAGCATTTGAACAACGGAGATATTCGCTATCTGCCGACCTATCCGAAGGTCATCATCACGATCTTCGCCTGCTTTGTCTCCCTCAATGTCGGCTCCATTCTCTATACCGTCAAGGGTTCCTTCAAGACCCTGTTCAAAAATGGTGAAAACCGTTTCGCCCTTATCCGTATTCTCATCTTGACGCTCATCATCACGGGCACGCTGGCGATAGAACACAAAATCGACGGAGGCATCCTCCGTTCGTTCGGGTCGACGTTGATGCAGGTCATCTCCTTCGTCTCGACTGCCGGTTATCGCATCTCCGATGAGAGCTCCTGGCCATTCTACAGCAAGATTCTCATCCTGGTCTTCATGCTGATTGGTGCCTGCTCCCTCTCGACCGGCGGCGGTATCAAGATCGCTCGCACCATCATCGCCGGCAAGACGATTCACCATAATCTCTCCCATGTCATCCATCCGCGCAATGTCCGCCTTATCACCTATGACAGCACCGTTCTTCGCATCACCACGATTCAGCGCGCCAACCTCTACATCTGCGTTTATTTCCTCATTTTCTCCATAGGCGCACTGCTTCTGACATGGGAGCTTGATATCGACGAAGCCTTCTTCATGGCAGCAACCATGCTCTCCAATATCGGTGTCTCCATCGACGGCCCGACGGATCCGTCCTATATCACCAACCTTTCCGGATTCTCGCGCCTCGTTCTCTCCTTCTTGATGCTGGCCGGCAAGCTCGAGATCTATCCGGTCATCCTGCTCGGCTTCCGAAGCTTCTGGCGCGAAGAAGAGAACGCCTGATCATGCCTGTTTCGAAGGAACAAGTCTATGAATCATTCTACCCATCACACAGAATTTCTCGCCGGCCTTCGGGCTGGCATTCCTATCATGATTGGATATCTTCCGGTCGGCTTTGCTTATGCCATCTTGGCCGGTCATGCCGGTTTCACCACAATGCAGACGGTGCTGATGTCCCTCACCGTCTTCGCCGGTGCCAGCCAGATGATGGCCGTCGGCATGATTGCGGAAGGAGCCACTCTCGCCGCCATCATTATCGCGACCTTCATCCTCAACTTCCGCCACTTCATCATGAGTACCTGCATCTATAATCACATGAAAGACGGACCGCTTTCTCTTCGCATGCTCACATCCTTCGGTGTGACAGATGAAAGCTTCGCCGTCTTCACCACCGGAAATAAGGAGCACACCTCCGTCTACTACTACGGCGGCCTGGTTTCCAGCACCTATCTGGCATGGGTCGGAGGATCGGCTCTCGGCGCCGCTGCCTCCGGTTTCCTTCCGCCGCTTCTCAGCGCAAGCCTCGGCATCGCCCTCTATGCAATGTTCATCGGCATCCTCACCCCGAACCTGATCCACAGAAGCCGCCTGGTCCTCCTGGTCATTTTGACAGCAGTTCTCAACACCCTGCTCATCCGGTGGATGGATCCCAGCTGGGCCCTCATCCTCGCCACCTTAATCGGCGCCGCTGCCGGCGTCTTTCTCGTCGATGATGATAAAGATGATAAAGATGAGAAGGAGGCAGCTCATGAATAATACGACCTTCCTCCTCCTCATCCTCGGTATGACGCTGGTCACCTTCATCCCGCGCCTCCTGCCGACCGTCATCCTGGACCGCCTCACCTTCCCGCCGAAGTTCGAGAAGTTCCTGAATCTCATCCCTTACACAGCCATGGCCGCACTCATCTTCCCGGGCGTCCTCACCGTGGACCCTTCGCGGCCGATCATCGGCATCCTCGGCGGACTCGTCGCCGTCCTTTTCGCACTGAAGAAATGCCCGGTCATCGTCTGCGTCATCGCAGCCATCGCCGCGGATTTCATCTTATATCTTATTTAATAATCATTCATTCGCGCAAAAAGAGGGACGATAGGAATTCCTATCGTCCCTCTTGCTTTGTATAAACTTGCTTTGTATGAACCGAAAGTCAAACTATTTCTTGCCGATCATCTCGAAATCGATATGGCCCATATCCTCATCCGTCGAGAGGACCTTGATCCGAACCGGATCGCCGAGCGCATACGTCGTACCACTCACTTCTCCGACCGCTTGATAAGCCTTTTCATCAAAGTAGAAATACTCATCCAAGGAATCATAACGAACGAATCCCTCCACCGTATTCGGCAGCTCCACGTAGAGTCCGGAGGACGTCACCCCGCTGATAATACCGTCAAATACCTCATCCAGATGATAGCTCATATAACGAGTCATATAATACTTGGTCACGACACGTTCAAGCTGGATCGCATTCCGTTCCGTCTCCGAGGAATGATCCGCAGCACGCACCAAGAAATCGCGATACTTAGCATTTTCGATTGTCACCTCTTTGCCCTGAAGATAAGCCTTCACGGTGCGATGAACGAGAAGATCCGGATAGCGACGGATCGGCGACGTGAAGTGGCAATAGAATCGGAAGGCCAATCCGAAGTGGCCGCGGCATTCGGTGCTGTAGACGGCCTTTTGCATGGTCCGAATCATGATGCGATGAATTAAATTCTCCTGCGGCGTGCCCTCGACACGTCGGAGAACGGTAGCGAATTCCTTCGGCTTCAGCGAGTCGCTTCGGCCCGTCATCGTGATGCCGAGTCCGCCGAGAAATTCCTTCAGCTCATTCACCTTGAGGACATCCGGCTTCTCGTGAATACGGTAGACGAGAGGCGCTTTCTTCCAGAAGAAATGCTCCGCGACGGTACGGTTCGCGGCCAGCATGAATTCCTCAATCATGTTATTCGCCGTGCGCGGCTCCACCTTTCGGACTTCTATCGGAGTCTTCGATTCATCCAGGATGATCTTCGCTTCCCCGGCTTCGAAGTTGATGCTTCCGTCGCGCATGCGTCGCTCATGGAGGAAGGCGGCCAGGTCCTTCATCTCGCAGAGCATCGGTACAACATCCGCAAGCTGCCGCATGAGTTCTTGATCATGGTTTTCGAGAATATCGGAGACATCATCATAAACCAGCCTGTGATCGGAGCGAATGACGGATTCCGAGATTTCATATTGATTGATATGACCCTCGGTATCGATTTCCATCGCACAGGTGAGCGTCAAGCGGTCCTCGCCCGGATTGAGGCTGCAAAGGCCATTGCTAAGAACCTCCGGCAGCATCGGAAGGACGCGGTCCGGAAGATAGACGCTGTTTCCGCGCTTAAAGGCTTCTTTATCAAGGGCAGTCCCCGGACGAACATATTCCGCAACATCTGCGATATGAACATAGAGGAGATAATTGCCGTTATCCGCTCTCCGGAGCGAGACCGCATCATCGAAATCCTTCGAATCCGCTCCGTCGATGGTGACGGTCAGAAGATCGCGATAATCCTTCCTCCTTGCCATCTCTTCTTCCGGAAGTTCAAAGGTGAAGCGGGATGCTTCATCCAGGACGACCTTCGGGAACTCCGTGCGAATCTTGTGATCGCTGATGCAACCAAGCACCTTCGCATCCTTATCACCCTTCTTGGCGATGAGCTCGAGAATCTTGCCCTCCGCCGGGCGGCGCCCCTTCGGATACGATTTGATGCGGACGAGGACCGTATCGCCGTCCTCGGCATTTCTGACCTTCTCCGACGGAACGAGAATCGCATCCATATTATGTCTGTCGATAGGAATGACATATTGAAGTCCGTGATCCTCCGTCAGAATGCCCGTGACATCTCGATGCTTTCGCTCCAGAATGCGAAGGACCTTCGCCGACAGCTTCGATCGACCGCGGTTCGTAAAGAGCTCCGCCTCGACGATATCTCCATCCATCGCGCCCTTCATCGCATCGGCCGGGACGAAAATATCATCGCCCTCCGCCGGCCGAATGAAACCGAATCCTCTCCGATTCTTCATCATCGTTCCTGTGAATGCCGCATGCTTCTTCTTGAGAGGCCGCCCTTGCCCTTCATTCTGTCCCTTCTTGCGGAAGAATTTCGCCTTGGATTCGCCTTTGCTTTTCTTCTTACTTTTCGCCACGAAGAATACTCCTTCCTTCATGTCTCTCAAACACGCTCAAGAGCGCATCATCTTATTTCCTAATAAAAAAGGAACCGGCGTTATCACACCGGCTCCTTCGCTTTCATTATTCCTCGTCCTCTGCTTCAGGCTCAACCTCTTCATTGAGGCATGCCTTGATGCTGAGGGAGATTCTCTTGCGGTCTGCATCGATATCCATGATCTTAGCATGGATCTTCTCGCCGACCTGGAGAACATCGGAAACATTCTCTACGCGCTTATTCGCAATTTCGGAGATGTGAACAAGTCCGTCGAGACCGGCTTCGAGCTCAACAAATGCTCCGTACTCCTTGATCTGAACGACCGTACCCTCGATTTCCTGACCGACCTGGTACTTCGTGCCGACGAGCGTCCACGGCTCCGGCATGGTCTGCTTGAGACCCAGGGAAATCTTGCCCTTCTCTTCGTTCAGGGAGAGAATCTTGACATTGATGATGTCGCCGATGCTGAGGGCTTCCTTCGGATGCTTGAGCTTGCCCCAAGAAATCTCGGAGATGTGAAGGAGTCCGTCTACGCCGCCGATATCGACGAATGCGCCGTAATCCGTGAAGCGCATAACCTTACCCTCGACGATATCGCCGACATTGAGGTTCGCCCAGATATCTGCAACCTGCTTCTTCTTCTCTTCAACAAGAACAGCCTTTCTCGAGAAGACCGCTCTGTTGCGCTTGTTATCGACGCGGATAACCTTAACATCAACGGTCTGTCCGATGAACTCATCCGCCTTCTCGACGTAACGATCCGAGAGCTGCGACATCGGTACAAATCCGGATACTTCCTTGTAGGAAGCGATGACACCGCCGTTGACTGCCTTAACGAGCTTGACACTGATGGTCTCCTTGGATTCCATCGCCTCTGCAAGCTCCTTATAATTCTCATTCATCTCAAGTCTCTTCTTCGAGAGCAGGATTCCGCCCTCGCCGTCATCCGACTTCAAGACCTTCGCCTGAACCTCGTCACCCTCGTGGAACATGTCAGCCAGCGTCTGACCTTCCTCCAGGGTTACTTCGCTCTTAGGCAGGATGCCGTCCTTCTTGCATCCAATGTTGATAATAACCTCATTATCAATGACCTGATGCACGGTTCCATCAACAATTTCTCCCGGTCTTGGCAGACGTAAAGAATTCTCAATGTCATCCATGTAATCCAACATTGGATTATGTTCTACGTTCGTTGTGACATTCTCGCTCATACTAGCAATAACCTCCTTGATAATCCATTCGGGCGTCGATGCACCCGCGGTTACACCTATTTTATTATACTTACACAACTCTTTCAACTCTAAATCGCTAATATCTTGAATAAATTTTGCCTCCGGGGCATTCCTTTCAGCGATTTCAAAGAGCTTCCTGGAATTCGAGCTGCCGGGATCTCCGATGACAATCATGAGATCCACACGGCGTGCGAGTGCGGCACAGGCTTCCTGTCTCTCCTTCGTCGCATTGCAAATCGTATCGCGAACCTCGACGTCGAGCCCGGCATCCTTTAAGACTTCCAGCACCGACTCCTGAAGTTCTCGCCGAATCGTCGTCTGTGAAACGGCGAGCGGTCTCTTCCCGGCTGCTTCCGCCTGCGCCAGGAGCTCCGGTGCCGCCTCCTTCGCTTCTTCCGGCGAAGCAAGCACGGTACCTTCATGATCACACCAACCGTTGGTCGCCATCACCTCCTGATGATCGCGGCTTCCGATGATGATGACCGGACGCCCCTCGCTTCGCGCCTCTTTGACCAGCTTATGGATCTTCGTCACGAAAACACACGTCGTATCGATGAGCTCGATCCCGCGCGCCTCGGCTTCGAGATAAAACGATTCCGGTTCGCCGTGCGAGCGCACGATGACCATCGACCCCGGCTCTGCCTCCGCCAAGGACGAAATGTTCTGAACGCCCTGTTCTTCAATGGATGCCGTAACGGCGCGGTTATGAATGAGATGCCCGCAGGTATAGAGCTTCTTCCCCTGCTCTTTGGCTTCATTAATGCTGTCAAAAGCGCGATGAATTGCGCGCTCTACCCCGAAACAGAATCCCGAATGATCGGCACGAATAATTTCCAAATCTCTTCTCCTATAAAAACGACCCGCGGACCGGAATGCGGCCCGCGGAACGTGCATTTCATCCACTTCACGATCGATCGCTTCACACTCTGATACGCATGATCCGCCATCGATCCAGGCATTAAAAGCAGTTTTTACCGGCAAAGACAGCACTTTCGCCGAGCTTCTCTTCGATGCGGAGAAGCTGATTGTATTTCGCTACGCGCTCCGTTCTCGCCGGTGCACCGGTCTTGATCTGTCCGGCGTTGAGTCCGACAACGAGATCGGCGATCGTGGTATCCTCCGTCTCACCCGAGCGGTGCGAAACAACGGCGTTATAGCCGTTTTTCTTCGCGAGAGCAATCGTCTCGAGGGTCTCGGAAATGCTGCCGATCTGATTCAGCTTGATGAGAATCGCATTGGCGCATCCGAGCTCGATGCCCTTCGCAAAGCGCTCCGGATTCGTGACAAAGAGGTCGTCGCCGACGAGCTGAACGCGATCGCCGAGAGTATCCGTGAGGAGCTTCCAGCCGTCCCAGTCCTCTTCGTCCATGCAATCCTCCATGGAAGCGATCGGATATTTGTCACAGAACTCAACCCAGTTCTGAACCAGTTCTTCTCTCGTGAAGGTGCGGCCCGACTTCGGCATGCGATACTTGCCGACCTCATCGGTCTTCCAGCCGCTTGCCGCTGCGTCGATAGCGATGACAAAGTCTTCGCCTGCCTTATAACCGGCATGTTCGATTGCCGCGACGATGTAGTCGAGAACCTCGAATTCATCCTTCAAATTCGGAGCGTAACCTCCTTCATCGCCGACGGAGATGGCATAACCATCCTTCTTGAGGTCCTTGCCGAGCTGATGATAGACCTCGGAGCACCAACGGATGCACTCACGAAAGTCCGGAGCGCCGACCGGCATAATCATGAATTCCTGAACGTCGACTGTGTTCGAAGCATGCTCGCCGCCGTTCAGAATGTTCATCATCGGAACCGGAAGCGTATTGCCGTTAATGCCGCCGAAGAAGCGGAAGAGCGGAATGCCGAGCGACTGAGCAGCCGCACGAGCGCAGCCGAGCGAAACAGCCAGGATGGCATTCGCTCCGAAGCGGCTCTTATCCTTCGTTCCGTCAAGCTCCATCATGATCTGCTCCAGTACGTGAATATCCGAAGCATCTTCACCGATCAGAGCATCTCTGATCTCATTGTTGACATGAGCAACGGCCTTCGTAACGCCTTTGCCGAGATAACGTTCCTTATCTCCGTCGCGAAGCTCGAGGGCTTCATAAATTCCCGTCGAAGCACCGCTCGGCGTATCTCCGTAAGCGACCGTACCGTCGACCAGATGGATCTCTGCCTCTACGGTCGGGTTGCCTCTCGAATCGAGGATTTCGCGTCCGATAATATCTTCAATAATCGTGCACATGGTAACTCTCCTTCTTTTGTTCTATTTATCATTTCATCGGTTTGTCGGTGAAAATGAAATTCATGCTTGCTTCGGGGCTGCTTCCAGGATGGCAAGCAGGTCATCGACCTTAAGACTTGCTCCTCCGATCAGGCCGCCGTCAATATTCGGCTTTGCCAGGAGATCTCCGGCATTGGAAGGCTTCATGCTTCCGCCGTACTGAATGATGATCTTCTCTGCGACGACTTCATCGTAGAGGCCCTCCATCATACCGCGGATAAAGCCGCACATCTCTTCCGCCTGCTCCGGCGTTGCCGTCTTGCCCGTGCCGATCGCCCAAATCGGCTCATAAGCGATCACCGTCTCCGCCGCCTGCTCCGGCGTAAGGCCTTCGAAGGCTGCCGCAATCTGACCGGCCACGAACGACATGGCATTCCCTGCTTCACGAATCTCCAGCGATTCGCCGACGCAGACGATCGGACGAATACCGGCTGCATGAAGCGCGAGGAGCTTTCGGTTCACGGTATCATCGGTCTCGGCAAAGTAGGTTCTGCGCTCCGAATGGCCGACAATGCAATAAGAAACCCCGAGCTCGCGAAGCATCAGCGGCGAGATCTCTCCCGTATAAGCGCCGGATTCTTCAAAGTGAACATTCTGAGCACCGACGCCGATACCGGTACCCGCTAAGGCGACGGTCAGGAGCGGAAGGTCCGTGAAAGGGGCCATGACCGCAAGTGCATGCTCCGTCTCCGGCATTTTCGCCTTGAGCTCCTCTGCAAAGGCCTTCGCCTCCGCCAGTGTCTTATTCATCTTCCAATTTCCGGCGATGAAAATCTGCCTCATGATTCTCTCTCCCTTTCTCTTTAACGATCTTCCAGACAAGCAATGCCCGGAAGCTCTTTGCCTTCAAGGAACTCTAAGCTGGCACCGCCGCCGGTCGAAATGTGCGTCATACGATCGGCAAGTCCGAACTGCGTGACGGCTGCTGCCGAATCGCCGCCTCCGATGACGGTCGTTCCTTCATTGGCAGCCAGACATTCCGCAATGGCCTTCGTGCCGTGTGCGAAGTTCGGCATTTCGAAGACGCCCATCGGTCCGTTCCAGACAATCGTCTTGCAATCCTTGAGGAGATCGCAATAAAGCTCTTCGGTCTTCGGTCCGATATCCATACCCATGCGGTCGGCCGGGATTTCACCGACTCCGTAGATACCGCTCGGCGAATCATTATCAAAGCGGTCTGCAGCGACAACATCGACCGGAAGGACCAGCTTCACTCCGTTCTTCGCTGCCTTCTCCTTGATCTCCGGAATGAGTTCATATCCTTCTTCATCGAAGAGCGAGGTTCCGATATCATGACCCTCTGCCTTCAGGAAGGTGAAGACCATGCCGCCGCCGATAAAGATGTAATCGACTTTATCCAGAAGATTCGTGATGACCGGGATCTTATCCTTGACCTTCGCACCGCCCATAATGGCAGCGAACGGACGCTCCGGGGAAGAAACGGCCTCCCCGAGGAAGCGAAGCTCCTTCTCGATCAGGAATCCCGAAACGGACGGAAGATAAGAAGCGATGCCGGCCGTCGATGCATGCGCACGGTGTGCCGTGCCGAAGGCCTCTTGTACAAAGACATCGCCGAGCGAAGCGAGCTCTTCGGCAAAGGAAGGATCGTTCTCCGTCTCCTCCTTGCGATAACGAACATTCTCGAGGAGCGCCAGCTCGCCCGGCTTCAGTCCGCGAACCTCTTCACGGACCGTATCATCCACGACCTTATCGCTCGGGAAGAAGCGGACCTCCGTATGCAACGCCTCGGCAAGCGCATCGGCAACCGGGCGAAGCGAGAATTCCGGCTTCGGCTCTCCCTTCGGACGTCCGAGATGAGACAGGATGACGACCTTCGCGCCTTTCTCCTTCAAGTATTCCAGCGTCGGAAGCGCTGCACGGATACGCGTATCATCCGTAATCTTTCCGTCCTTCATCGGAACATTGAAATCGCAGCGGATGACCGCGGTCTTTCCGCTCCAGGATACATCTTCAATCGTACGTTTCATATTCTACCTCGTTTCTTATTCGGAAACTCTTCGCCTGATTCGAAACACGCCCCGCTGCGTTCCGCAAGCGGGGCGTACTTTAGTAACATCTATTATTCTGCATGATCGATCTGATCCATATAACGGATCAGACGGAGAAGCTGCGTGCTATATCCGAATTCATTGTCATAGAACGTGATGAACTTAAAGAAGCGATCGTTCAGCTCAATACCTTCGCGAGCATCGAAAATCGTCGTGCAAGGATCGCCGATGAAATCGCTCGAAACGACCTCATCGTCGACATAGTCGATGATTCCCTTGAATGCGCCCTCGGAGGCTTCCTTGACCTTCGCACAGATCTCTTCATACGAAGTCGGATTCTTGAGCATGAGATTGAGGTCGATAACCGAGACGTTCGCCGTCGGTATGCGGTATGCGATACCCGTCAGCTTGCCCTTGAGCTCCGGAATGACCAGCGAAACAGCCTTCGCAGCACCGGTCGAGGTCGGAATGATGTTGCCGAAGACCGAACGGCCCGTACGCCAATCCTTCATCGAACGTGCATCGACGACCTTCTGCTTCGCCGTAGCGGCATGGATGGTCGACATCAGGCCCTGCTCAATGCCCCAGTTGTCGTTGATAACCTTGCAGAGCGGTGCCAGGCAGTTCGTGGTGCAGGATGCGTTCGAAACAACATTATATTCCGGCTTGTATTCTTCGTGGTTGACACCGTAAACGAAGGTCGGCGTCTCCTTATCCTTGGCAGGAGCGGAAATGATGACCTTCTTCGCACCGGCTTCGAGATGGGCTTGGGCCTTCTCCGTCGTATTGTATGCGCCGGTACCTTCCATAATATACTCCGCGCCGCACTCTGCCCAAGGGATATTATGTGCATCGCTCTCGCTGTAAACAGGAATCTTCTTGCCGTCAACGATGATTCCGTTCTCATACTTCTCAATCGTTGCCGGGAAGCGTCCGAAGGTCGAATCGTATTTGAGCATGTAGACGAGATAATCAAGATCACAATTTCGCCAATTGATACCTACAATCTCAATATCATCCATGTCGAGTGCTGCGCGCATGATGACGCGAGAAATACGTCCGAAACCGCTGATACCGACTCTTGCCATGTTGTCCTCCTTGACATTCAAGCCATTACATTAGTGTTTCTTTATCGAAGCTCGGGGAATCCGTTTTGACGGAGAGCTTCGAACAATACGATATTGACTGCATTGGATAAATTGAGAGATCGAAGTCTTGTATTCTCGCTCATCGGAATGCGCAGCGCACTGTCCTGCCGCTCCCGGATGAATTCCTTCGGAAGTCCGGCCGTCTCGCGTCCGAAAAGAAGCATGTCGCCGTCGCGAAAATCGGCTTCGGCATAACTCCTCCCGCCTCGCGTAGTCATGAGAAACATACGCCTGTCGCCGTATTCCGAAAGGAACGAGGACAGACTCTCATGCTCGACGAGCTTGACAAAGGGCCAATAATCGAGGCCGGCTCTGCGAACAGCCTTCTCATCGATGCGAAAGCCGAGCGGATGAACAAGATGAAGAACGGTATTCGTCGCAGCACAGGTTCTCGCGATATTCCCTGTATTCTGCGGTATCTCGGGCTCAACGAGCACGATGTGAAATGCCATCTCTCTTCTCTCCTGTCAATCGATTGCTTCAACTATAATAGCAAGAATCCCCCTTCAATTCAATAGCACAGGCTTATACCTCCCCCTTCAGGAAGGCCTCGCACTCCTGACGAATCGGACATTCCTCACAGGACGGCTTTCGCGCCTTGCAGCATCTCCGGCCGTGGAAGATCAAGAGATGATGCGCATCGGTCCAGTGATCGTAAGGCAGAATATCCATCAGCTGCTCTTCTGTCTTCCCTACATCGTTCGCATGCGCGAGCCCGATGCGGTTCGAGACGCGAAAGACGTGGGTATCGACAGCAATGCGCTGTTCATGAAAGCCTTCGGAGAGCACTACATTGGCCGTCTTCCGTCCGACGCCCGGCAGCTTCTGCAGCTCCTCCATGGATTGCGGAACCTCGCTCCCGTAATCATGAACCAGCATCTCCGCCATGCCGCGGATGTTCTTCGCCTTATTCTTATACAGTCCCAGCGTACGAATATATCCTTCAATTTCTTCCGGAGGTGCTGCAGCCAATTGCTCCGGTGTCTCATAAGCACGGAAGAGTGCAGGCGTCACCTTATTCACGCTGACATCGGTAGTCTGTGCGGAAAGTGCTACCGCGATGACAAGATGAAAAATCGAATCATAATCGAGCGCGCACCCCGCATCGGGATAAGTCTTTCGCAGTTCGGTCAAAATATACGAGACCTGATCTTGTGTCTTCTTCTTGTACACCTTCTCTCCTCCTCTCTTCGCTAGGTCTATTATGACATAAAGTAGTAAAAATATGATTAAAATCTTTTAATCGCTGAGAATCATTCGCAAACATTTATGCAGAGCCATCAAAATCAGCTCTCTTTTCCTTGACACGGATTCTTGAAAGGCATAACATTATTGTATACAGTATTGTATACAGCAACCATTATAGTATATCAGTTTACCCTGCGTATACCAGTTTACGATATCAACGAAAGGAGAAGGAATCATGACCAACACCCCTAACAACCCTCATCCGGACGAATCCGGCCTTCCGCTTTCGACCGCCATGTTTACTCAGCTGCAGAAGGACATTCTGTCCGGCGAGATTCCTCCTCACACGAAGCTCACCGAACAGGTTCTCTGCCGCAAATATAATGTCAGCCGAACACCGGTACGCGAGGCCTTCCGTCAGCTGGAATCCGACGGTCTCGTCGAAAATATCCCGAACCGCGGTGCCTTTGTCATCGGACTCACCCTTCGCGATATTTCCGACCTCTTCGATCTCCGTCGCAGCTTTGAAGTCCAAGCCGTAGAATGGGCCATCCAGCGCATGGAGGAGGAAGAGCTCGACAAGCTTCGCGAGATCATCGAATTCATGGAATTCTATACGCTGAAGAGCGATGTCGACAAGGTCCTCTATTTCAATTCGCAGTTTCATAATATCATCTATGACGGAACGAAGAGCCGCATGCTGGTGAAGACGCTGTCGACATATCAGACGTATCTCAAGCATTCGGCGCCGCCGAAGACCTTCACGGACGATTATCTCAAGACCATCCTTGAAGAGCACAAGGCCATCTTCGATGCCTTCGAGACGAAGAATGTCCCGGCCGGCCGTCTCGCGATGGATTATCATATGTCGCAGTCGAAGCTTCGCCGCATGACTAAGTATTTCTGATCCTGTTCGGCAACAACCCGTTATGAAGAACAAGCTCCTTTCCGCTTCGGCGGAGAGGAGCTTTTTTTCACGAAACAAAATTCGTGTACAAGATTTGGAACATTTTACAAATTTTGGTAAAATATATTCGATATTTTGTGAATATTCACAGTTCAAAAAAGGGAGGGACACGATGAACTCATACAAAACGCGTTCACAGGAGATTTATGAAGAGATCATAGAAAATCGCCGTTATCTGCATCAGCATGCCGAGCTCGGCTTTGACCTGGATCAGACGCGCGCCTTTGTCACGGAGAAGCTGAAGTCGTACGGCTATGAGCCGAGCGAGCTCGGAGGCGGCATCACGGCCACCGTGGGGAAACCGGGCAAGACGATCATGCTTCGCGCCGATATGGATGCGCTTCCTCAGGAGGAAGCGAGCGGTCTGCCTTTCGCCTGCACGAGCGGCGCCTGTCATTCCTGCGGTCACGATGCGCATGTTGCCATGCTGCTCGGCGCTGCAAGACTGTTAAAGGAAAACGAGGATGAGCTTCAGGGTACGGTCAAGTTCTGCTTCCAGCCTTGCGAAGAGCTCCTCTCCGGAGCCAAGAGCATGATCGATGCCGGTATTCTCGTCAATCCGCAGGTCGATGCGGCCATGGGCATGCATATCAACTACGGGCCGGTCGACCACGATTATCATGTCGGCACATTTTTCTACGGCGAAGAGAAATTCTGCTCCTCGGCCGATGCTTTTGAAATCACGGTCACCGGGAAATCCGCGCACGGAAGCACGCCGCATGCCGGGGTTAACGCCCTCAGCGTCGCGGCCAATATCGTCGTCGCACTCCAGCAATTCTTTACCCTTCAGCAGCCTTCCGACGAAACCTCGGTGCTCTCCGTCTGTTCGCTCCATTCCGGCTCCGCATCGAACATCATTCCGGAGAAAGCCGTCATGCAGGGCACCATCCGCACCTACTCCCGTCCGAACAGGAATTATCTCCTGAAGAGGCTGGAAGAAATTGCCAAACAGACGGCTGCCGTCTGGGGCGCCGAAGCCGAGGTCGATATCTTTATCAGCACCCCGCCGAATGTCAACGACCCGGAGCTCACCGCCGAAATGGGCACCTACTGCCGCGAAGTGCTGGATGACGTTCGCCTCGCGGAACCGCAAAGCTTCTCGGAGGATTTCGCTTATTACGGCGAATATGTGCCGACCTTCTTCGGCATGCTCTATGCCGGCGGACCGGATGAGGGATATCCTTACAAGCTTCACGATCCGCACGCGACCTTCGATGAGACGGTCATGCCTTACGGTGTCGCCGCTTTCTGCCAATGCGCAACAAGGTGGCTGGAAAATCATCAGTAATGATATCACCAGGAAGCAGCTCTTATCTTCTTCGTTCATAAAAAAAGCACTTGCCCTCGGCCGCAGAAACACGACCGTGGCAAGTGCTTTGCTTTACCTTAACTCAACCGATAAACTTTACCCAAAACCGATCCGTCTTATTCCTCATCGAGATGCGCATCCAGCCAGAACAAAATATCCCTTAAGAGATACTTTCGGCAGTCATCATTCAAAATATCATGCCCGGCGCCGGGATAGATCTTGAAGGCCACGGAGTCATGCTCCGAGATACTGAGCGCCTGAGCGCGCACGATGACCGCGTCACCGCGGCGGCTCTCAGGGTCCTCATCCCCGCCGAGAATATAGATCGGAACATTCGGGAAACGCTCCAGCATTCGCTTCCGCTTAAGGAATCTTCGCGTGAGCAAGTATTCCTTGATGAAGGAGCGCGGAGCGATTTCGATGATCCCGTCGACGCGGCAGGCTTTGTCGAGCGCAAATTCGGCGAACATCACGCCGCCGCCGATGCCGACCAGGAAGTGCGGGAGGTCTCGGATCTCGGCCTCATCTTCCTCCATCCTGTCATAGAAGGAACAGATTTCTCCGATCAGTTCCTGCCCTTCCCTGCTATTCGGGCGAATGACGCGCGGCGCGGCATCGCTCCGGAAGAAATCGGCCGTGCCGACCGCATATCCGGCTTCCAGAAGTGCCTCCGTCAGGAATCTCTCGCAGCCCTTCGGACTGCTCGGATCCGGGACGAATTGAATCACTGCCTTCGGTTTGCTGCTTGGAGAATCATATTTCATGATGCCCTCCTTCCCGGAAAGCCTTTGAATGAAGTATGCTTAAAGTAAAGCCTCTCTGAACAGAGAGGCTTTTTTCTATGATTCAATTATATCTCAGCGAACGTTGAAATTCAAACCCTCGCCGCTGCAGCCGATTTCGAGGACGTGACCCGCCTCGAGCTCGCCGCGGATTATCATCTCCGCAATCGGATTCTCGATATTCTTCTGGATATATCTCTTGACCGGACGTGCACCGTAGGTGACATCGTAGGCTTCCTTGGCGATGAAGGATGCCGCTTCTTCCGTCATCTCGATGCGGATCTCGCGGTCCTGAAGGCGCTTCTCGAGCGACTGCATCGTCAAGCGGACGATGCCCTTGATCTGATCCTCCGAAAGCGAATCGAAGACGATGATATCGTCGATACGATTCAAGAATTCCGGACGGAAGAAGGTACGGAGTTGCTCCTGCGGCAGATTGCTGGTCATGATGACGACCGTATTCTTGAAGTCGACGGTGCGACCTTGATTGTCGGTCAGACGACCGTCGTCGAGGAGCTGCAGGAGAATGTTGAAGACATCCGGATGCGCCTTCTCAATCTCATCGAAGAGAATGACGCTGTACGGCTTCCTTCGTACGGCCTCCGTCAGCTGACCGCCTTCATCATAACCGACATAGCCCGGAGGCGATCCGACGAGACGGGAAACGGAATGCTTCTCCATATATTCCGACATATCGATACGGATGAGATTCTTCTCCGTGTCAAAGAGCGCTTCCGTGAGCGTCTTTGCAAGCTCGGTTTTGCCCACACCGGTCGGGCCGAGGAAGATAAAGGATCCGATCGGACGATTCTCGTTCTTCAGACCGGCTCTCGCACGAAGGATAGCCTCCGAGACGGCTTCCACGGCCTTATCCTGACCGATGACGCGTTGATGGAGAATGTCCGGGAGATGGAGCAGCTTCTCCTTCTCCGATTCTGCCAGCTTCGCGAGCGGAATGCCGGTCCATTCCGAGATGACCTGCTGGATCTCCGTTTCGCCGACCTCTTCCTTGAGCAGACGATGTTCATTCGACTGTTCCGCTTGCTTCCTGAGCTCTTCGATTTCCTTCTCGAGCTGCGGCAATTCGCCGTATTTCAGCTTGGCAAGGAGTTCGAGATCGTAGGAGCGCTGCGCCTCATCGATGCGATGATTGAGCGTCTCCAGCTCTGACTTCTTCTCTTTCAGTCGGAGAATATCCTTCTTCTCGTTCTCCCATTGCGCCTTATATTCGCTGCTCTCCGATTTGAGCTCCGCCAGCTCTTGCTCAATGGCCTCGAGGCGCTGCTTCGAAGCGCGGTCCGTCTCCTTCGTCAAAGCTTGGCGCTCGATCTCGAGCTGCATGATCTTACGCGAGATGCTGTCGAGCTCCGCCGGCATACTGTCGATTTCGGTACGGATGCGAGCCGCCGCCTCGTCCATCAGGTCGATGGCTTTATCCGGGAGATAACGGTCGCTGATATAGCGATTCGAGAGCACGGCGCAGGCAATCAGGGCATTATCCGTGATTCGAACGCCGTGATGGATTTCGAACTTCTCCTTGAGTCCGCGGAGAATCGAGATCGTATCTTCAACGCTCGGCTCATCGACAAGGATCTTCTGGAAACGGCGCTCCAGTGCCGCATCCTTCTCGATATACTTGCGGTATTCATCCAGCGTCGTTGCACCGATGCAGTGGAGCTCGCCTCGTGCGAGCTTCGGTTTGAGCAGGTTGCCGGCATCCATCGAGCCTTCCGTCTTTCCGGCACCGACAATATTGTGAATCTCATCGATGAAGAGAATGATACGACCCTCTGAATGATCGATTTCCTCAAGGACGGCTTTGAGACGTTCCTCGAATTCGCCGCGGTATTTCGCACCGGCAATAAGCGATGCCATATCGAGCGAGAAGATGGTCTTATCCTTTAAGGACTCCGGCACGTCGCCGTTCACGATCCGCTGTGCCAGACCTTCGACGACGGCCGTCTTGCCGACGCCCGGCTCGCCGATCAGGACCGGATTGTTCTTCGTACGACGCGAAAGGATCTCAACCGCACGGCGGATTTCCTTATCCCTTCCGATGACCGGATCGAGCTTGCCGCGGCGAGCCGCATCGACGAGGTCCGTGCCGTACTTCGTGAGCGCATCATACGTATCCTCCGGATCGCGGTTCGTCACACGCTGATTCCCCCGCACCATCGTGAGCGCCTTCATGAATTCGTCTTTATTAATTCCGTAACGCTCAAGGAGCGGCTTGCTGTTCTTATCCGCGAGAATGGCCAGATAAGCATGCTCGACGCTGACATATTCGTCCTTGAACTTCTCGGCATTCTTCTCCGCATTCAGAAGAAGCGTGTTGAGCGCGCTGCTCATATAGACATTTCCTGCCGATCCGCTGACGCGCGGCTTCCGCTCCAGCTCATTCTTCAGTTCATTCCGAAGTCCGCTCACATCGACATTCATCGCTTTCAGGAGCTTCGGGACCAGTCCCTCAGCATCCGCTAAGACGGCCGCATGGAAATGCGGGACGTCGATCTCCTGATGACCGTATGACATGGCGATGTTCTGCGACTCGAGAAGGGCATTCTGCATCTTGGTTGTATATTTTTCGATATTCATTGCCTTCCCCCTACACTAAAATTCCGAGGATCTTGTTCCTCGATTGTTATATTAGCACTCGTATGTGTAGAGTGCTAACACTTTATGTGACGTTTCTGTGAAACCATCGGCGAAAAAAACGCTGCCGCGAGCAATTCGGGACCGGAAACCCCTCGCGGCAGCTTTTACGCTACATGATGATATATTGATAAATCGGTATGTAGAGAAATACGACCAGCGGCTGGAGGATGCGATCCACCACGCCGACGAGGAGCAGCAGAATCAGGATCGGCATGCCGTAATTATAAAAGGTCCAATACCAGCTCTTATTTCGCAGATCGAAGAGTTCCGTCACGATGCCGAAGCCGTCGAGAGGCGGTACCGGCAGGAGATTGAAGACGGCCAGCGTCAGGTTGATGATGACCGTATACAGCAGGATTTCGAGCAAAATACCCGTCAGCGAAGCCTCGCCGAAGACGGCCGTCGAATCGATGGTGAGCACGATATGCGCAAAGAATCCGAAGAGGACGGCGACGAGGATGTTCATCACGATGCCTGCGCAGCTTACGATCAGCTCATCTCTCCGTCGGTTCTTATAATAATTCGGGTTGATCTCTACCGGAACGCCCCATCCGAAGCCGCAAAATACGAGGCAGAGGAAGCCGAAAGGATCGAAATGTGCGCGCGGCGAAATCGTGAGTCGGCCCTGCATTCTCGGCGTCGGGTCACCGAGACGGACCGATGCCCACGCGTGGGCAAATTCGTGAAACGAAAGTCCGACGACGATGCCCGGAAGCTGCAGGAGCAGCTGGAAGAAATAACCGGCCGGATCGCTGAAGCGACCCTGCAAGAAATTGAATACGAGGAGCAGGAGCAGCAATAGGAGCGGCGCCTGGCGGGAGATATTTCTCATTCATTATCCTTTCTGAGATTCTCTAAAGAATCTCGGTGAGCAAACGTGAAATCGATTCCAGAATATATTCCTTTGCCGAGATATGCTCGCGGTCCTCCGCCGTATACTCCCTGGAGAGAAGCATATCCCGATGGAATTGCTCCTCCATGGCTGCCGCAAAGCGGCGATCATAGAGAAAGGCATTCGTTTCAAAATTGAGACGGAAACTTCGAATGTCGAAATTGGTCGATCCGACCGTCGAGACCTCGCCGTCGACGGTGAGCGTCTTGGCATGAAGGAATCCGTGCTCGTAGATATAGATCTTCACGCCCGCCTGGATGAGTTCCCCGGCATTATAAAGCGTCGTCCGGTAAACGAAGGGATGGTCCGGCATGCACGGAATCATGACGCGAACATCGATCCCGGATTGGGCTGCCATGATGAGCGTCTCCAGGACCGGCCGATCGGGAACGAAGTACGGCGTCTGGATATAGATCCGCTTCTCTGCCGAAGTGATCATCTTCATGAAGGCCTGCTTGACCTCCTGCTTCGGCGATTCCGGGCCGCAGGAGACAATCTGGATCGGCACCGTGCCGTCTTCATTGTCTACGGTCGCCTCGGCGGCCTCCGCAAAGGGATCGTAATCGGCCATATCGGAGGATGCATACCTCCAATCAAGCATGAAGCGCTTATTCAGCGAAATGACCGCATCGCCGCAGATGCGAAGATGCGAATCGCGCCAATAGCCAAACTTCTTCTTGTATCCGAGATATTCGCGGGCGACATTAAAGCCTCCCGTATATCCGATTTCATCATCGATGACCACGATCTTACGGTGGTTGCGATAATTGATACGAAAATAGAGATGGCGAATGAACGGCTTGAAGAAGAAGGCATACTGCCCTCCGGCCTGCTTGAAGCGACGCAGCTTGGCCGCCGTAATCTGCTTACTGCCCAGCGCATCCATAAGCAGGCGGACCTCCACGCCCTCCTCCGCCTTTTTCGTGAGAAGATCGATGAACTTCGTGCCGACGCCGTCATTCTTGATGATAAAGTAGCAGACATGGATGCGTTTCTTCGCGTGACGAATATCCTGCATCATGCGATGAAACTGCTGCCGCCCGTCAGTCAAAAGCTCGACATCGTTGTTCGTCGTCAAGAAGGACTTCGCATAGATTTGATTCAAGCGAATCATGGAACTCCACTTGCGGGTGATCTCGTTCGGATAGAAGAATTCATCTTCGTCCATGGACTCGACCTGATAAGCCATCAGGAAATCCTGCTTGGACTCTTCGTCCGGAGAGACTTTAAACAGCTTGCGGCGCGACAGGTTCTGCGAGAGGATCAAATAGAGAAGGAGACCGAAGCCCGGGATCAGATAGAGAATCATGATCCAAGCCATTGTTGTCGTCGCATCTTTTCGGTCCGCGAAGATCAGATAAAGAGCCAAAAGCGTATTCAGGCCGTAAATGAACGGCAGGAAATGGATGTCTGCCAGAAAAGCTTCCATGGATCAAGCCTCGACTTCTCCGTTTAAGCTAAAGGTTTTGCATTCCGTCAAGTGAACCGGCACAATCTCGCCGGTATAATCGCGGTCGGCTTTGAAGTTGACGAGCTTGAAGCCGTCCGTGCGTCCCTGATAAAAACGATCGTCCCTGCGGCTCTTGCCGTCAACGAGGACCGGGAGCGTCAGGCCTTCGAGGGCCTTGTTATGCGCATAAGCGCCCTCGTTCACCGCTTCGTTCAGGCGATTCAGACGATCGTGCTTCACATCCTCCGGAATCTGATCCGGGAATGTGGCTGCCGGCGTCCCTTCTCTCGGCGAATAGATGAACGTAAAGGCTGCGTCGTAACGAACCTCGCGGACGAGGGAGACGGTCTCGAGGAAGTCCTCTTCCGTCTCTCCCGGGAAACCGACGATGATGTCCGTCGTGATGGCAATATCCGGACAGGCCTCGCGGAGTCTCCTTACGACATCGAGATAGCGCTCGCGATCGTAGCGGCGATTCATGCGCTTCAAGATGCGCGAGCTTCCCGACTGCACCGGCAAATGGATATGGCGGCAGAGATGCGAGAGGTCGCGAAAGCAGGCAATAAGCTCCTCCGAAAGGTCCTTCGGATTCGAGGTCATGAAGCGAATGCGCTCAATGCCCGGAATCCCGTCCAGCGCGCGGAGGAGATCCGGGAAGGTATTCCCTTCTCCGTCGCGGAAGGAATTGACATTCTGACCGAGGAGCGAGATCTCGACGACGCCTTCGGAGGCGAGCTCGCGGACCTCCTGCACGACGCTCTCGAGCGAGCGGCTCTTCTCCCGGCCTCTCGTATAAGGGACGATGCAATAGGTGCAGAAATTGTTGCAGCCGTAAGTGATATTGACGAAGGCCTTGTGCTTATGCATGCGCTTCGCCCCCTCCTCCTTCGGAAGAACAGGGTTATCGGCGAGAATGGAGATCTGCTTCTTCCCTGTGCGAAGCCGCGCTTCAAGGAGCTGCGGAAATTCGCGGAGCGTCTGCGTACCGAAAAGAATGTCTACCCAACCGAAATGCTCGCGAATCTCACGCTGTACCTTCTCCTGCTGCGGCATGCAGCCCGTCACGCAGAGGATGAAATCCGGATCCTCCGTCTTTCTCTTCTTGAACTGTCCGAGCGTGCCGTAGAAGCGATTGTCCGCATTCTCGCGAACACTGCAGGTATTCATGATAATCAGCTGCGCTTCCTCCTCGTTCTCAGCGGGAATCCAGCCATTGTTTTCGAGCATTCCTGCGAGATTCTCGGAATCGTGCTCATTCATTTGACATCCGTAAGTGATGATATAATACGTCTTCAGCGTTGAATTACTCAAGCGTTTCTCCTTTTGCTGTGAGAGGTTCTCTTCTTGTTTCTGCGTTTTCTGTAACGGACCTTTCTCTCTGCGGCTCTTGCACGGTTCTGCACGGCCGGATTCACCGGCTGCTCCGAGAGCTCCTGAGCCGGCTTGTTCGCTTCTTCCGGAATTTCCTCCGGAGTCTCTTTCGCGAATGCTTCGGCGATCTCTTCCGTGAGAAGCTCTTCTTCCATCGCTTCTTCGGCCATTTCCTCTGCCATGGCATCCTCGCGGTGCATCTCTTCCATGACTGCCTTCAGAAGCGGCAGCTCGATCTTCTTATCCTCAGCCAGCTTCAAGACAGCAGCAATCGCAGCCTCCGCTGCCGCCTTATCCTCCGAAACTGAGGCATAAGCAGCCTCTTCCTGCAGGAAGAAGAGCGCGCCGAGACCGGCCGGACCTGCAACCGTCTCCTCCTTCAGACCGAGCGCCTTCGAAAGAGCGAGGATCTCGCCCCGAGCGATGGTGAAGAAGGAATCGTCCTTCGTCTTGCCGCGAAGAACGGCAGCTGCAGTATAAGCATCGAGGAAAGCACCGAGATATGCCGTTCCCTTGGCATCCTTCTCCTCGATGGCACGAGTCTGAAGTCCCGTGAGGAGCTCCGTGACCTTCTTGCGGCAGGATTTCTTCGAGCCGTAGACATAGAAGGTCGCCGGCTCGTTCTGAACGAGCGACAGAACTTCGATCGGGAAAGCAAGCGAAACGACCGGATTTCCGACCTCCGAAGCCAGCCATTTGTCGGCTGTTTTGCCATCCTCGGTCAGTCCGGTGATCGCATTGATGAGAATCGTATCCTTCGAGAGATGATTCTTGATCTTCGGAAGGGCTTCCTCGGCTTCATTCCGGTTCATCGCCAGGAGGACGAAATCTCTCTTATTCGCCAAGGTGCGATAATTCGAGGTATATTTGATCTTCTTCGAGAGAAGAATACCGGGAAGCGATGCGGAAGTTCGCTCTTCCTTCAGGCGGTCTGCTTCTTCCTTCTCAGCGAAGAGCATCGGCTGATGGCCGTGGTGTGCCAAAACATCGGCGAAGGCATAAGCGAGCACGCCCGAGCCGAGAACAGCAACCTTTCTCTTCTTCTCTCCGAGCTTCGGCTCTTTGACATTCTTATAATAATCCTTCGGCTCTTCCGAGCGAAGAACCGGCGGGAAGTAAACCGAACGAGACTCGCCCGCAACGAGGAGCGCTTCTCCGGCAGGCGTCTTATGCTTCCCGAGCTTTGCCACCACATCGCTCTTGCCCACACTGAGGGATTTCTCTTCACCCTTCAGGAGGAGCTTGATATTCGAGCGATGCGTATAGATGATGACGATCGCAATCAGGACGCCGCTCAGAAATATATTCGGATAATAGAAGAGAGTCAGCAGCGGATAGCATACGGCCGCCGAAATCGAGGCCATCGACATCTTATGCGAGATGGCCAGGACGAGGAAGGCGATCAGCATGCAGGCAAAGGCACTCGGCCAATTGAGAGCCCAAATGGCACCGAGAGCGGTTGCCACACCCTTGCCTCCCTTGAAGCGGAAGAAGACCGGATAAATATGTCCGAGGCAAACAGCGACAAAGGCGAGCATGCCGCCGAAATCGTCGCAGAAATCAATCGTGATATAAACGGCAAGGACGCCCTTGAGGACATCGATGGCCAGGGTCGCTGCAGCCGCCTTCCAGCCGAGCACGCGAAGAACATTCGTCGTTCCGGCATTGCCGCTTCCCTTCGTTCGAATATCAAAACCGTAGAAATAGCGGCTGATCAGAATGGAAGGTGAAATATTACCGAGCAGGTATGAAGCTATCATAAAGCCTACAAGTTTGACATAAAACATCAAAATCATTTCTCCTTTTTCTCATTATAGAGGAAGCGAATCGGCGTACCTTCGAAGTCATACGCCTCGCGCAGCTTGTTCTCGAGGTATCGTGCATACGAGAAATGCATGAGCTCACGAGAATTGATATTGAACGAAAAGAGCGGCGGTCGCGAACCGATCTGGCTGGCGAAATAGATCTTGAGACGCTTACCCTTATCCGAAGGCGGTTGTCTCATCATGACCGCATCCTCGATGATGCTGTTCAGACGTCCCGTCGTAATTCTTCTCGAGCGAACCTCCTCGATCTTCTCTGCCTTCTCGATGACATCAAAGATCCGCTGTCCCTTGAGGACGGAGGTGAAAAGAATCGGCGCATAAGATGCGAACTGAAGATCGGCACGGAGAGCGCGCTCATAGTCGCGCATGGTATTCGTCTCCTTCTCGATCAGGTCCCACTTGTTGACGACGATCATGAGGCCCTTGCCGGCTTCATGTGAGATACCGATGATCTTCTTATCCTGTTCGGTCAATCCTTCGACGGCATCAATCATCATGACGCAGATATCGCAGCGCTCCACGGCGGCGATGGCGCGAATGACGCTGAAGCGCTCAACGGAATCCGTCACCTTGCTCCGCTTCCGAAGTCCGGCTGTATCGATGAGGACATAATCCTTATCATGATAAGTGAACGGCGTATCGATGGAATCGCGCGTCGTACCCGCAATCGAAGAGACGATGACGCGGTTCTGCTTTGTCAAAGCATTGACCATTGAGGATTTGCCGACATTCGGCTTGCCGATGATAGCGATTTTGGTCGCTTCTTCATTATATCCGAAGCTGTCCTCCGGAAAACCGGCAACGATTTCGTCGAGAAGGTCGCCGATGTTCAACATATTGGCGGAAGAGATCGGAATCGGCTCTCCGAGTCCGAGCTCATAGAAGTCATAGATAGCATCGCCGTATTTCGACGGATTATCGACCTTGTTAACGACCAGGATCACCTTCTTGCCGGTGCGGCGCAGCATCATCGCGACATCCGTATCCGCCGAGGTGATGCCGTCCTTGCCGTCGACCATGAAGACGATGACATCCGCCATATCCATCGCGGTCACGGCCTGATCTCTCATCTGCGAGAGAATCGGATCATCCGTATTCGCTTCAATACCGCCCGTATCGATGACGGCGAATTCCTTGCCGTTCCACTCCGTCTCCGCATAGATGCGGTCACGCGTGACGCCGGGAACATCTTCGACGATGGCCTTTCGTTCGCCGATAATTCGATTGAAAAATGTGGATTTACCGACATTCGGTCGGCCGACGACAGCCAGAATCGGTTTACTCATCGAACATACCTCCCGCAAATTCTTTCGGATCAAACTCCTTCAAATCATCGATCCCTTCACCCATGCCGATGAATTTGATCGGAAGATCAAACTCATCCGTGATGGTGATGGATATCCCGCCTCGTGCCGTACCGTCCATCTTTGTGAGGACGATGCCGGTAATCTCTGCGGTCTCCTTAAACTCCGCTGCCTGGCTGATGGCATTCTTTCCCGTCGTCGCATCGAGAACGAGAAGCGTCTCGCGAGCCGCCTCCGGGTATTCGCGGTCGATGATCTTATTCATCTTCGCGAGCTCGCGCATCAAATTCGTCTTGTTCTGGAGACGTCCTGCCGTATCGCAGAGGAGGACGTCCGTCCCTGCCGCCTTCGCTGCCTGAATCGCATCGAAAAGAACGGCGCCGGGATCGGTTCCCTCTTCGTGACGGATGACCCTCGTCTCCGTTCGTTCTCCCCAGCGTACGAGCTGATCGGCAGCGGCAGCACGGAAGGTATCCGCAGCTGCAAGCATGACAGTCTTCCCCTTCTGCTTATAATAATGCGTCAGCTTGCCGATGGTCGTGGTCTTGCCTCCGCCGTTGATGCCGATCATCAGGATGAGGAGAGGATATTCCTCCTTCATGCGATTCCGCTCACCCTTATCCACGCATTCCGCAATGACCGCTTCGAGAGCCTTCTTGATATCTTCAGGCTTCGTGAGGTAGCGCTGATTGATGCGCTCACGGAGCTTTTCCATGATCTTCTCCGTCGTCTCCATGCCGATATCCGAAAGGATGAGCGATTCTTCCAGTTCTTCGTAGAAGGTCTCATCGAGATTCGGATTGCCGACAATGACATTGGTGATCTGCTCCGTCAGCTTCTTAAATGCGCTTTTTTTGGTGAAAAGTCCCATGCTGTTCCTCCTTCGGGAAGGCTAGTCGTTCGTATATTCGCTCGGGTCGAAATGATCTTCCAAGCGAAGAGAGAGGACGCGAGAGATGCCCTGTTCCGGCATCGTGACACCGTAGAGAACGTCCGCGTGCTCCATCGTTTCTTTGTGGTGGGTGATGAGGGCGAATTGTACTTCGTTGAAATGACGAAGGTAAGAGGAAAAGCGCTCGATATTCGCCTCGTCCAGCGCTGCTTCGACCTCGTCGAGAATGCAGAACGGTGTCGGCTTCGCTTTCAATACGGCAAACATCAAGGCGATGGCCGTAAGCGTCTTCTCACCGCCGGACATGAGATTGATATTCTTGAGCCTTTTGCCCGGCGGCTGAGCGACAATATCGATGCCGGACGTCAGCGGATCGTCTTCATTCTCCAAGGTGAGCTCCGCATGGCCGCCGCCGAAGAGTTCCTTGAAGATCTCTTCAAAGTTCAATGCGACGGCATCGAAGTTCTCCTTGAAGCGCGTACGAATCGTGCGGTCCATGTTGGAGATGATATCATTCAGCTCCGTCATGGCTCGCTCCAGATCTTCTTCCTGATCCTTCATGAATTCATATCGCTTCGAGACCTGCTTATATTCCTCAATGGATCCGATGTTGACATCGCCGAGCTCTGCTATGCGAAGCTTAACCGCCTTGGATTCGCGATTTCCTGCCGTCACCGAGAAGTCCGGATCGCGATGCTCGAGAGCCTCGGCATAGGACATCTCGAATTCATCCCAGAGCTTATCCTTCTGCGTCTCGGAGAGCGTCTCATCCTTCGCGCGCTTGACTTCCAGCTTGTATTTGCGGTCGCTCTCCGCGGAGAGTGCCTCATTCAGCGACTTCAGTTCGGCATTCAGCGCCTCTCTCCGCTTCCTGCGCTCCTCGCGCTCGCGGCGCAGGCGTTCCAAACGGAGCTCCAGCTCGTGCTTCGAAGTCTCCAGCTTCTCTCGCTTCTCGGCCGCCGCCTCGTCACTCGCCCCGAGCAGCTCCTTCTCCTTCTCCGCCTCCGCTTTCTCCGCCTCCGCGTCCTCCATCGTGCTCTCATAATCCTGCATCGTATCGCGGACGCGCTCGATCATCTCATTCAGCGCGAAGCTCTTCGTCTCAAGCTCCTTCGTGCGGAGCCGGATGCTCGTGAGCTCCTCGGCCAGTTCCTCCGCCTGAAGCCCGTAACGCTCCTCCTCGGCCATCAAGGCTTCAGCCGCAGCCTCCGTCTCACAGGCTTGCTCCTCGGCGGCCCGGATTCTCTCCTCATAATCGCGGATCCTCTTCTCGGCAAGCTCGATATCCTCGATGAGGATCTCCATCTCCTTCGAGAGCTCCTCGGCACGGGAGCCGGAAGCCTTTGCTGATTCTTCCAGATGCTCCTTCTCCGTCCGGAGGACGCCGCATGCGATCGCAAGACTCGAAAGCTCTTCTTCACGCTCCGTCAGCTGACGGCGAAGCTCCTGCTCCTTCTGTCCGATATCTTCAGCGGCCTTTCGAAGCTCCTGAAGACACTGCTCCTCTGAAGCCAGCTTCTCCGTGAGATCTTCCACCTCATGGCGGCGTGCCAGGAGATTGGCGCTCTTATTTCGATACTGTCCGCCCGTGATGGCGCCGCTCGCATTGATGACTTCTCCGTCCAGCGTAACGATGCGATAACCCTGATGGGCAATCTTCGAGAGACGAACCGCATGGTTCATCGTATCGGCGAAGAGCACGCGTCCGAGAAGATAATCGAGGACGACCTGATAGCGATCCTCCGCCTCTACGATTTCCGAAGCGAGTCCGAGGAAGCCCTCCGCCTCCGCTGTCCGTGCATCCGGATAAAGGCTCTTGCCGCGGAGCGATGCCAGCGGAAGGAAGGTCGCCCTTCCGGCGCGAGTCCTCTTGAGCATGCGAATGCCTTCCTTAGCCGCTTCATCGTCCTCGCAGACGAGATTCTGAAGCGAAGCGCCGAGCGCCGTCTCAACGGCGGTCTCATAACCGTTCGGGACCGTGATAAGCTGAGAGACCGTTCCGATGATGCCCTTCTGATGTGACTGCATCAGCTGGCGAACGGCATTATTATATCCTTCGTAATTGGACTCCATCTCCTCGATGGTCGCCTTACGAGCCTGCGTGCGATGATATTCCGTATGGAGCTGCTCCGTCTCCTCGCGAAGGCGGATGCGCTGCCGGTGAAGCTCTTCCAGCTCAGCGATAAGCTCGTTCCGCTTATCCGTGAGCGCACGGCCCTCGTCCTCCTTGAGACGGAGCTTTTCCTCCGACTCGAGGAGCTTCTTCCGCTGCTCCTCCTCTTCGGCATCCCGTCCGCCGGCCTTGCCGGAGAGCTGCTCCCTGCGCTCCTTGAGCTGCTCGAGATAATTCTTCAGCGTCGTGATTTCGGCGCGCTTCGCGATGGTGCCGTTATTGAGCGAAAGGATATTCTCCTTGCATTCCTCGATCTTGCCGCGGACGGCCTCCTGCTTCGTCTTCGCACGGTTCAGTTCCGCTTCCTTTTCGGTCAGGCGGCGAAGCTCCGCTTCCGCTTCCGCATGCTCCTGCTTCTCCTGCATTTCGAGCTGCTCGAAGTGCTCTCTCTCCCGAGAGAGCTTTTCCTTCGTATCGCGGAGGACCTGCTCGATACGATCGAGATCCTTCTCGAGTGCCGCGATCTTCTCGACATTGACCTGGCCGCGGTTCGTCAGGGCATGGATCTCTTCCATACGATGCAGGAGTTCTTCATTCGTCTGCTGCTCCTCCTCGCTGCCCGCTTCATCGCCGCGGCGAAGCTCTTCCTGCTCCTGCTCGAGCGCAGCCTTTCGGCCTTCCTTGCTCTGTACCTCCAGGGAAAGTGCCTCCAGTTCCTCCTTGCTCGATGCGATGGAACGCGCCAGCGAGTCGAGGCTGTAAAGAAGGAGGTTGACGCCGACCTTGCGATAGCGGCCCTTCAGTTCCAGATATTCCGTAGCCTTCTCCGATTCCTCCTTAAGGCCGCCGATGCGTCCTTCAATCTCCCCGAGGATGTCGCGTACGCGGTCGATATTCTCTTCGGCCGAACGGAGCTTGCGCTCCGCCTCCTGCTTGCGGGTCTTATAGAGGACGACGCCCGCCGCCTCTTCGAAGATCTCGCGGCGGTTTTCCGGCTTCGTCGAAACGATATCCTGGATCTTTCCTTGACCGATAATAGAATATCCGTCAACTCCGATGCCGGTATCCATGAAGAGTTCCTTGATGTCACGAAGGCGACACTGATTCCCATTGATCAGATATTCGCTCTCGCCTGAGCGATACATCCGCCGCGTGACCTGGACCTCGCTGTACTCCAGCGGAAGAAAGCCGGAGGTATTGTCGATGACGAGCGAGACCTCCGCCATGCTCTTCGGTTTGCGCGTCGCGGTGCCGGCAAAGATGACATCATCCATCTTCCCGCCGCGAAGAGAGCGAGGGCTCTGTTCGCCGACGACCCAACGAAGCGCGTCGCTGATATTGCTCTTCCCGCTTCCGTTCGGACCGACAATACAGGTGATGCCGTCATTCAGTTCGATCGTCACCGGATCCGCAAAGGATTTAAATCCCTGCATTTCAATTCGCTTAAAGTGCAACTATAGAACTCCCTTCGCTTCCAGAACGGCCTTCGCGGCGTTCTGTTCCGCTTCCTTCTTGCTGCGCCCGCTTCCCGTCCCGAGCTTCTCCCCGTGCACGGAAACCTGCGCGACAAACTGTTTATCATGGTCCGGTCCGCTCTCCTCGATGATCTCATAGAGAATCGTGACCGAATGGTATTTGGCTTGAATGCGTTCCTGAAGAACCGTCTTGTAATCGCGATACAGCTCTCCCTTCACGGCTTTGCGAATGCGCTCGCGGAAAAGACGGAGAACGATCTTCTCCGTCGCTTCGTATCCCGCATCGAGGAGCAGCGCGCCGATCAATGCTTCCGTCGCATCGGCGAGGATGGAATCCTTCTTGCGTCCGCCTCCCATTTCTTCGCCGTGTCCGAGCCGAAGATGATCTCCGAGCTCCATGCTGCGCGCAATCTCAGCGAGCGAGCGTTCGCAGACAACATCGGCGCGCGTTTTGGACAGAACGCCCTCCTTGTCCTCCGGCATCATCGCGAAGAGCTTCCTGCCGATGATGGCATCAAGATAAGCATCCCCGAGAAATTCCAGGCGCTCGTTATTGTACCAATAGGACTTGCCGTGCTCCGCTACATAGGAGCTGTGGGTGAGCGATGTCTCGAGAAGTTTCTGATTCTGAAAAGTATATCCGATTCTTTCTTCTAATTCGTGATGATTATTCAACAAAGGTTCCTCCGGCCGTCTATGCTTCCGTCGCCTCGCCGGCGTCCTCGACCGCTTCCGCTTTCTTCTTCATGCGCCCCTGCTCCTCGGCGATGGCCGTCTCGATGCGCTTCGTGACATCGTTTTCGACATAGACCTTCGCCTTGCGAATCGCATTATAAACCGCATCGGCCTTCGAGCTGCCGTGAATTTTGAGGACGGCGCCCTTGAGTCCGAGAATCGGGGCTCCGCCCTCCTCGGAATAATCGAACTCGCTCTTGAGGCTTCTCATCTTGCCCTTGAGCATCAATGCGGCCACCTTCGAGCTCGTGCTGCTCATCATGACATCCTTGATTCGGTTCATGACAGCGAGGGCGATACCCTCCGAGCTCTTGAGGAAGACGTTGCCCGCAAAGCCGTCCGTGACGACGACATCGCAAACGCCGAGGCAGACCTCACGGCCTTCGACGTTACCGCAGAAATTAATATTCGCCTTCGAAAGGCGCTGATAAGCCTCCTTGTGAAGCTCGTCTCCCTTCTCGGCCTCCGCGCCGACATTGAGCAGGCGAACCTCCGGGTTCTTGATGCCCTTGACACACTCGACGAAAATGCTGCCCATGATGCCGAACTGCTCGAGGTATTCGGCCTTGGCCTCGACATTGGCTCCGCAGTCGAGAATCAGCGTAGCATCATTCTTGCCGATCTTCGGGAAGAAGGCGGCAATGCCCGGACGGCGAATACCCTTGATGCGTCCGAGATTGAGAAGCCCTGCCGAAAGGAGCGCTCCCGTGCTGCCGCCCGAGATGAAGACATCTGCTTCACCGCTCTTGACGAGGTTCATACCCTTGACGATCGTTGAATCCTTCTTCTTGCGTACAGCCATCGCCGGATGCTCATGATTCGTGATGACCTCCGACGCCGGGACGATTTCGATATTCGTACCCTCCCAGTGATTCTTGGTCAGCTCTTCACGAACGGCCTCCTCCGGTCCGATCAGCGAGATGATCGTATCTTCCATTTCCGAAGCAGCTGCGACAGCACCCTTCACAATTTCTTCCGGTGCATGGTCGCCACCCATGGCATCAATCAAAATATTCATATGAGAATCCTCCTTGGAACTCATGATTCCTGCGTACAGATATAATCCTACAGAATAGCACTCTATTATAACATAAATAGACTGCTTGTGAAACGATGATGCCTATCGCAGGCGAAGTTGTCCGCAGGCGGCATCGATATCCGATCCCAGCGTCCGGCGCACCGTGACAGCAACGCCGGCATGCTCGAGAATGCGGCTGAAGGAGCGGATCCGGTCCTCCTTCGCCTTCGCATAACCGGTCCCCTCCACCTCATTCAGCGGAATGAGATTGACATGCGTGAGCCATCCCCCGAGAAGTTCTGCCAGCTCTCGCGCATGCTCATCGCCGTCGTTGACGCCTGCAATCATCGCATACTCAAACGTGATGCGGCGGCCGGTCTTCTCTGTATAAGCCCGGCACGTATCCATGAGCTGCTCATAAGGATATTTCCTCGCAATCGGCATCGTGCGGCGGCGGATTTCATCGTTCGGTGCATGGAGCGAAACAGCCAAATTCACCTGCGGGAAATCTTCGGCAAACTGTGCAATCTCAGGAAGAAGGCCGCACGTCGAGACGGTGATATTTCGAAGGCTGAGATTGTACCCCTCCGGCGCATGAATGAGCTGAAGGAAGCGTGAGAGACTCTCATAATTATCAAACGGCTCGCCGATTCCCATGATGACAACATGGTTGATCTCTTCCTTTGTGAGCTTGCACATCGCCAGCACCTCGGCCAGCATCTCGCCGCCCGAGAGAGAACGAACAAGCCCCTTCCGCGTCGAAGCGCAGAATGTACATCCCATGCGGCATCCGACCTGTGATGAAATGCAGATCGAATTGCCGTAATGATATTTCATGAATACGGACTCCACCCGCGAACCGTCCGGGAATTCCAGAAGGCATTTCTTCGTCCCGTCCGTCTCGGAGGTCTGCTCAATCACCACCTCCGGAAGATGCCACTCATAATCCTCCATGAGCACTTCCCGAAGCCGCTTCGGCACATTGCTCATCTCCGGGAGCTCCGCACCCTTCGCCAGCCATCCGAAGATCTGTTTGCCGCGAAAACCCTTCTCTCCGTAGGCCTCCGCCGCCTCCTTCCATTCCGCCGGAAGCAAATCAAAGACATATCGCTGTTCCATATCTTCTCCTTGAAAAAACTGCGCGGGAGTCTCCCGCGCAGTGCCTTGCATTCACTTATTTCAGGACTTCGAGATCGATGCCCGTCGTATGACCGTTGATATCATACGTCGGAAGTCCTTCCTCATAACGCAGCGCCTCTCCGAGGACCTCGCTGAGGATATGCTCCTTGTTCGCTTCGACTGCGGCCTTGATCTCTTCATCGGCCGAAAGCTTCAGAACAATATGATCCATCATTTCGAGATCCTTCTGCTTTCTCAGCTGCTGAATCTTCGAGATGACCTCACGGACATAACCCTCTTCGATCAGCTCCGGCGTCAGCGTCGTTTCGAGGATGACGAAAACATTGTTCTCCATCTCCACGACGAAGCCTTCCTTCGCCGAAATTCTGACATCGAGGAGTTCCTCGGTGATCTCATACGTCTCGCCGCCGAAGGTCATCGAGAGTGTGCCCTCGTTCATCGCTGCCAGGAGCTCTTTCGCATCCGACTCCGCAAGCTTCTTGCCGAATTCCTTGACATTCTTGCCGAGAACCGGACCTGCCGCACGGAAGTTCGGCTTGATCTGGAAGTTCATGAAGCGATCGAGATCGTTCTCAAAGACGACCGTCTTGACATTCAGCTCCTCGGTAATGAGGGAGACGAGATCGCCGATGATAGGCTCATACTTGCCGTCGACGATGACGTGCGAGAGCGGCTGACGAACCTTCAGTCTCTCCTTCTCACGGGCGCCTCTTCCGAGAGCGACGATGCTCTTGACGAGACCCATGCGCTGTTCCGTCTGCTCATCGATCAAGGAATCGTCTGCCTCCGGGAAGTAAGCGATATGAACCGTCTTCTCACCCGTCAGGTTGACATAAACCTCATCCGCGAGGAACGGAGCGATCGGTGCCATGAGCTTCGTCACGCCAACGAGAACCTCATACGTCGTACGATATACGCTCTTCTTGTCCTCCGTCAGCTCATCGCCGTAGAATCTGCGGCGGGCACGGCGGATATACCAATTCGAAAGATCCTCGACGACGAAATCGCTGATGGCACGAACCGTATGCATATGATCGTAATCATCCATATAATTCGTGACATCCTTGATCAGGCGATTGTAACGCGAGATGATCCAGCGATCGAGCTCCGGTCTCTTCTCATACGGTACATCGAACGTCTTCGGATCGACATCGTCCATGTTCGCATAGAGAACGAAGAAGTTGTAGATATTGCGGAAGGTACCGAAGAACTTGCTGACGACTTCCTTGACGCCCTCTTCATCGAATCGCGTCGGCATCCAAGCCGGGGAAACCGAGACGAGGTACCAGCGCAGCGCATCGGCACCGTACTTCTCCATCATCGCGAACGGATCGACCGTGTTGCCGACATGCTTCGACATCTTCTTGCCCTGGGCATCCAGGATGAGGTCGTTGACGAGAACATTCTTATACGGCGCACGGCCCATGACGAAGGTCGAAATGGCCATCAGCGAGTAGAACCAGCCTCTCGTCTGGTCGATACCCTCACAGATGAAGTCGGCCGGGAAGAGCTCATCAAAGCGCTCTTTGTTCTCAAACGGATAATGCCACTGAGCGAACGGCATCGCACCGGAGTCGAACCAGCAGTCCATGACTTCCGGAATGCGCTCCATCTTCTCGCCGCAAACCGGGCAGGTCAGATGAATATCATCGACATACGGACGGTGCAGCTCGATGGTCTCCGGATCGACCGTCTCGACCGCCTTCTCTGCGAGCTCGGCACGGCTTCCGACCGCCTCCAGATGGCCGCAGGAGCAGCGCCAGATCGGAATCGGCGTTCCCCAGTAACGCGTACGCGAAATATTCCAGTCCTTAACATCGGCGATCCAGTTGCCGAATCTCTTCTCGCCGATGAACGGCGGATGCCAGTTGACCGTATTGTTATTCTCAACGAGCTGATCTCTCAGCTTCGTCATTTCGATATACCAGCCCGGTCTCGCATAATAAACGAGCGGCGTTCCGCATCGCCAGCAATGCGGATAATTATGGGTCATCTTCTTCTTCGCGAAGATCTTATTCTCCTGTGCGAGATACTTCAGGATATCGACATCGAGACCCTCTTCCATGACGAATCGTCCCTTCCACGGCGTCGTCGTGAAGCATCCGTGCTCATCAACCGGTCTCTCGAAGTCGACACCGTAACGACGACACGTCGTATAGTCGTCTTCACCGAAGGCATAGGCTGTATGGACGAGTCCCGTACCGTCTTCGACGGTAACATAATCGGCAAGAGCGACGAAGAAGCCGTTCACCTTCGAGCGGTCGCCGCCGTAGACGAAGTCCATGAGCGGCTCATACGGGATATGCTCGAGTTCCTTACCGAGAAGCTCGTCGAGAACCTCATACTTGCCCTCTCCGAGAACATCGTCAGCCAGATTCTTGGCAACATAGAAGATATTGCCCTCTTCCGGGCCCTCCGTCATCTTCGCACGGAGATAGGTGATCTCCGGTCCGACGGTGATGAGGATATTGGAAGGAAGTGTCCAAGGCGTCGTCGTCCATGCGAGGAAATATTCATTCTCGCGGTCGGCACGCTTGAACTTGCAGGTGACGGTCAGGACCGGAATCTCCTTATATCCCTGCGCTACCTCATGCGATGCGAGACCCGTTCCGCAGCGAGCGCAGTACGGAAGGACCTTATGTCCTTCATAGATCAGCCCTGCATCAAAGAACTTCTTAAGAATCCACCAACCGGTTTCGATATAGTTATTATCATAGGTGATATACGGATCATCCATGTCGGCCATATAAGCCATCTTCTCCGACATATCACGCCACATGCTCGTATAAGTGAAGACGGAATCACGGCACTTCTCATTGAATTCCTTAATGCCGTAAGCCTCGATATCACCCTTACCGGACATGCCAAGCTGCTTCTCGACCTCAATCTCTACCGGGAGTCCATGCGTATCCCATCCGGCCTTTCTCTTGACCTGGAATCCCTTCATCGTCTTGTAACGATTGATCGAATCCTTGAGCGTACGAGCCATGACATGGTGAATGCCCGGCTTGCCGTTGGCCGTCGGCGGCCCTTCATAAAATACAAAGCTCGGGCAGTCCTGTCTCTCCTTCACGCAGAGATTGAGAAGGTTCTCTTCATTCCAATGCTTGACCTGCTCGCCCTGGACTTCACCGATCGGCTTTTCCGATAAATTCTTGAACATGTTTGTCATCCTTCCTTATTAAAATCCATTCTATAATTTACTATAAATTGTAGAGAAGGTCAACGATTTCACCCTCCTAGAGGAGGCCCTCCTCTTCCAGCTTCCGAAGGAGATATCCTTCTCGAACGCCGGTTTCATAGACGCGAACGCTGTCACAGCCGAGCGCATCCATGACGGCCGTCTGAAGCATCAGCCCCGGGAGAAGCGTATGCACGCGCTCCGGTTTGACGCGGAGCAGCGTCCGGAGGAAACGGACCGACTCCTTTTGATAGATATCAAGAAGCTGCTGTATCTCTTCCCTGTTCAGCACCCGGTTATCCTCCTCCCGGTTCAGGAGTGCAGCCGCCAAGGATATCGCTGCGCGCATCGAGCCGCCGAGTGCCTCGATGACCCGGATGCCGTGCGTATTCACCGCGAGCGATTCGACGCGGCGGTAGGCCTTGTCATAGATCGCCCGAAGCTCCTCCTCCGTCGGGAAGACATCCTTCACCATATCTCGGTAGATTTGAAGCGATCCGAGCGGGAAGGTGTGGGAATCGAGGATCTTTTCTCCGGAGAAGCAGGCGATCTCCGTGCTCCCGCCGCCACAGTCACAGAGAAGTCCGATCGGTTCGCGAAGCTCCTTCGCAATCGCATAATATCCGTAGAAGGCTTCTTCTTCGCCGCTCATGATATCGATGGCAAATCCGGTCTCTTCAAGGACGCTGGCGAGGATCTCCTTCTCGTTCGAGAGCCCCCGCATGCATGCGCTGGCAATGACCCGTACGCGGACATCGGGCATGCCGTTCACCGCCCGACGGAATTGATGCAAAATGCGGAGGAGCTCCCGCACTCCTTCTTCGGAGAGGAACTCCCCTTGCTCATTCTTCATGCGGTATCCTGCCAGACCGCAGGAGAATTTGCTCGCGAGAAGCGGCCGAATCTCTCCGCTTTCGAGGAGGTAGACGCCCATCCGAATGGTATTGGATCCGATATCGATGATTGAGACCATATATTTCTCTTCCTTTTATTGCGAAATCATGTTATAGTTTTGGCGAACTCACCTTCATATTTAGTTATTTTAACATATTTAAGGTGATATTTTTAGATTTATTACGAATATTTCTACAAAAAGGAGTTCTCTATGAAACAATATCGCATAACCACGCTGATCAGTGCACTTCTGATGCTCGTTCTCGGACTCATCTTCACGATCCATCCGGAGCTCTCGGTGCAGCTGATTTGTTATTCGATTGCGGCCCTCACCGGCGTCATGACGGCGATTGAAATCTTCCAGTCCGCGCAGCTCCGCCGCGTCACCGGTTCCATCTCTCTCGCAGGTTATGCCAGTGCGATTTTCTTTCTCGTGCTGACGATCATCCTGCTCCTGCAGCCGCATTCCATCACCTCGATGATTCCGGTCATTCTCGGTATTCTCATCATCTTCTGCGGCATCCTCATGATCGGAAGCGGAGTTTACTTCCGCACCTTCCTGCCGCGCCGCGGACTTTATACCTTCGGTCTCGGAGCCATTGCCGTCCTTCTCGGCATTATCTGCTTCGCCGCCCGCCTGCGTTTCGAATATGATGATATGCTCATCCGCTTCATCGGCATCTCGATGCTCTTCACGGCTGTCGCCTCCTTTGTGAACTTCTTCATGGTGAACCGCGCTGCTTCCCTGAAGGAAGAGCGTGAAGAGAGCGAAGAGAGCGAAGAAGAGAACGTCGAGACTGAGGACGAAGAGCAGAAGCTCATCGAAAGTTAATCCTTCTTATTCTTTCCAAAGTACAAAAAGACGACTCCCTGCCGCGGCAGAGAGTCGTCTTTTATTTTTCCATACAGGAACAGCATTCTGTCCTAAGCACCGAAATCGACCTTGACATTCTCTCGGGAAGTCTCGTCCGTCTCGAACATCGGCTCCTCTTCAAAGTGAAAGAGCTTGGCGATGATGTTGGAAGGAAAGCTCTCGCAGCGCGTATTGAACTTATTGACAACCGCATTGTAGAACTTACGCGCATTGGCGATATCCTCTTCCACGCGTTCCAGCTGCTGCATCAGTTCATTGAAATTCGTGCTGGCCTTAAGGTCCGGATACGCTTCGGCCACGGCGAGGAGCTGACCGAGGCTTCTCGTGAGGAAGTTCTCCTTCTTGAGCTTTTCAGAAGGGGTGGCCGCCTGCATGACGCTCGCACGGGCATCCGTCACCTTCTGCAGGGTTTCGGACTCATGCTTCGCGTACCCTTTCACCGTCTCGACGAGATTCGGAATGAGATCATAACGCTTCTTGAGATAGACGTCCATCGTCGCAAAGGCTTCCCTGACATCGTTACGAAGACGGATAAAGCCGTTATAAGCTGCAATTCCGTAAATGAGAACGACTGCAACGAGGATTACCAAAATAATTCCGATCATGAATGACTCCTTTCTGATCACAATCTATGAAAGAGGATGCGCGATTACCACGCTCCGCCTCCGCCGCCTCCGCCGCCGGAACCGACACCTCCGCTGAATCCGCCGGAGAATTCCGTACTGTCTGCGAGAATCTCCGACATTGCCGGCATCATCGCTTCATGGATACCGTCATCGATGTTATGGAGCATCGAATAGAGAATAACATAATCAAGATATCCGTCATGAACATCCGAACCGATATACCAGGACGGTGCTTCGAGCTTCATCCCTTCGAAATGCTCCGCCCACGTATCCGTCAATCCGAAGACATAAGCATATGGAAGGATGCCGTAGAAATATTGAGGCTCCTCCTCAATCAAGGCTTCCAGTTTCTTAAGCTCCGCTTCTTGGATGAAACGCCGGAAGCCGAAGACACGTCCCTTCATCTTTCGTCCGTATTCCGTATAACCGGAGATGGTAAAGAGGAAAAACGGTGCGATGACCAATAAGAGGAAGAAGGCGACTGTCGTAATCATCGGCCATCCGTTCATCCATTCTCCCAAGGCATAAACGATAACAAGCTCAATCACGACATAAAGAATCAGGAAGAAGATATAAAGTCCCTTCTTACCTCCCGTCGCCGCCCGGTACTTGTCTGCCATTACCAGCGATCCGAGGATGAATACAACCAGTTCAAAGATTGCAATCGGTATGCTGACAAGAAGCGATAAGCCGGAGAGAGCGATTGCAATCCCGATGATGAACCCCGTCAAGATGCTTGCTACAATCTTGAATCCCATCGTCTTGGAATCGACGAGGCTCTTCTCATTCCTGAATTCATCATCGATGAGCGACGGAATCCCCTGCACCGTCTCGCCGAAGTCCTCCGGAAGCTCATCCATGCGGACGCTCTTCCTCCCTTCTTCATCCGCCTCCGTTCCCGCAAAGAGCGCAGAATGGAAGACCTGAACGAATTCCTTCTCCTCCGTCGGCTCCGCCAGCTCGATGAAGCGGAACATCGATTTCTTCCTCTTGAGAAGACCCTGCTCCTCTTCAAAGCTCTCGATACGGAGATATCCCTTATGGGCCAGATAGAAGATCAGGGAGAGGATGTCTTTCCTATCCGTCATTTGATCGGCAATATATCCGATTTCGGTCGGTGTCATATCCTCCGGCGGGCGAACCTCAATCGGGATGATGAGCGTTCCCTTCCCCCGGTCGCGCATGCGAAGAAGGAGGAGAAGCACAAATAGGACCCCGAGAAGTGCCGCCGCAACCAAACGCCCCGTATAGAAGCTCTTCTCCCCGGTCCAGTAACCGGCCGGAAGCTCTGCCTTCAGTGTCGCTCCGGAGCCCTGCGGCATCGGGTCTGCCCGGAAGGTGATGGTATGATTCTCTTCATTCAGCTGCCACGTGCCGAGCGCATGACCGGTCGAACCGGCCGCCCCGGATTCAGTCTGCACACGGCTCCAATCGAAATCCTCCGGCAGATGAACCACCGCTTCGGCGTGCGCGATCGATGTCTCCCACTGCTCCGGCAGGAGGTCGATGCTGAGGAAATCGCTTTCACTCGGGCCGGTCTTGATGAAGACAAGCCGGTACGTGATGACATATTCCTGCACGCCTTGAACGAAGCTGTCCTCATCGCCGATCCGAACGGATACGCCGCCGGTTTCATGCTCGGTATCGTAATTCGATCCGGCAACTTCGATATCCTTAATACGATACGAATCATCCTTCGGAATGATACGATAAATTCCATGCTTCGGCTCTTCGAAATTGACACGGATCCGTTCCGTGACATCCACGGTATGATCCTTATTCACGACAAGATCCGAAGAAAACACTTCCGTCGTATATCCGACTCCCGAAGCATCAACGCTCGTCCCTCCTGCCATCAAGAGGATTACGAGAATGATTGCCGCAAGGAGGATTCCCCGCCTTCCTCTTCTGAATATTCTCTCCATATTTCCTCCGATTCCTTCACCCTTTCGAAAGCTTCTCTTACGACTTCAGCATATCATAAGGCGGAGAAATGTCTATCCCTTTATCGAATCCTTCTTGTATGGCAAAAAAAGCATCCATCTTCCGATGGATGCTTTACTCTTCATGAATCTGACAAGCCTTGCTTGACCGCCGCCGGAATTAGTCCTTGACCAGTTCCTTGCGCGAGAGGTTGATTCGATTCTGATTATCGATCTCCGTGACCTTGACCATGACCTTGTCGCCGATGTTCATGACATCCTCGACCTTGTCGATGCGGTGGTTGGCGATCTTCGAGATGTGAAGGAGACCCTCCTTGCCCGGAAGAATCTCGAGGAAAGCGCCGAAGCTCATGATACGCTTTACCGTTCCTTCATAGACCTTGCCGACCTCGACATCCGCCGTCAGGAGCTCGATCATCTCCTTGGCTTTTGCCGCACCGGCCTCATCGTTGCTGTAAATGCTGATCAGGCCGACATCATCATCGGAGATATCGATCTTGCAGCCCGTCTCCTCGACGATCTTGTTGACATTCTTGCCTCCCGGTCCGATGACAAGGCGAACCTTATCCGGATCGACACGCATCGCGATGCAGCGAGGTGCATAAGGCGAGAGCTCGGCTCTCGGCTCCGGAATCTCCTCGAGCATGTTAGCGAGGATGTGAGCACGTCCCTCCTTCGCCTGCTTGAGAGCCTTCTCGAGAATCTCACGGGAAAGTCCGTGGACCTTGATGTCCATCTGCATGGCGGTGACACCGTCCGGCGTACCCGTGACCTTGAAGTCCATATCGCCGAGGAAGTCCTCCATGCCCTGGATATCGGAGAGGATGGCATACTCAAAGGTACCGTCCTCATTCTCACCCTCGATAAGTCCCATAGCGATACCGGAGACCGGCTTCTTGATCGGAACACCGGCATCCATCAGCGCGAGGCAGGAGCCGCAGGTCGAAGCCATGGACGAAGAACCGTTCGACGAGAGGACCTCGGAGACGACACGGATTGCATATGGGAATTCTTCTTCGCTCGGAATGACCGGAAGAAGAGCACGCTCTGCAAGGGCGCCGTGACCGATTTCACGTCTGCCCGGACTGCGCGGCGGCTTCGGCTCACCGGTGCAGTAGCCCGGGAAATTGTACTGATGCATATATCTCTTCGTCGGGCGATCGATATCGATGCTGTCAAGGTTCTGTGCTTCCGAAAGCGGCGCGAGCGTCGCAACCGAAAGAACCTGCGTCTGACCGCGCTTGAAGAGACCGGATCCGTGAGCACGCGGGAGGAATCCCGTCTCGGACCAGAGCGGACGAATCTCGTCGAGCTTACGGTTATCCGGACGAATGCCCTCCTGGAGGATCATGCGGCGAACTTCCTTCTTCTTGAGATTATAAAGGACGTCAGCTACCTCCTTCTCTCTCTCCGGGAAGATCTCGGCAAAGTGCTCCTGCGTTTCAGCCTCTACCGCATCCATATTGGCAAGACGCTCGAGCTTGTCGACCGTCTTAATTGCATCGATCATCTTGTCCGTAGCAAATGCGAGGACAGCCTCCTCGACATCCTCACCGGCCTTGAAGACCTTGTATTCCATCTTCGGCTTGCCGACCTCACGGACGATCTCCTTGATGAAGACGCAGATCTTCTTGATCTCCTCATGAGCGAACATGATGGCGTCGAGCATGACCTCTTCCGGTACTTCCTTCGCACCGGCCTCGACCTTCATGATGGCCTCTTCCGTTCCGGCAACCGTGAGCTCGATATCCGAAGCCTGTCTCTGCTCATACGTCGGATTGATGATGAACTCGCCGTCGACTCTTCCGACGCGAACCGAACCGGTCGGACCGTCCCACGGAATATCAGAAATCGCAAGAGCGACCGAAGAACCGATCATCGCGGAGACCTCCGGCGAACAATCGTGATCGACGCTCATGACGAGGGCAACGACCGAAACATCATTGCGGAAGCCCTTCGGGAACAGCGGACGAAGCGGACGGTCCATCAGACGGGACGTCAGAATGCCGTGCTCTCCCGGTCTTCCCTCTCTCTTGATATAACCGCCCGGCAGCTTGCCGACCGCATACATCTTCTCTTCATAATCACAGCTCAGCGGGAAGAAATCGATATCCTGTCTCGGTTCCTTCGATGCCGTTGCCGTGCAGTTGACGACCGTGTCGCCGTAACGGACCGTGACGGCTCCGTTGGCCTGCTCGCAGACCTTACCGATCTCCAGCTGAAGAAGGCGGCCGCCGAGCGCGGTACGAAATGTCTTGTAATCTGTGAATCTTGCCATCCTAATTAACAACTCCTTCCTGTTAATCAGCTACCACGGGATGAAATCCCTCCAACTACAAAGAGAGCGGGATCAAATCCCGCTCTCCAAGTTTCGTCATTACTTTCTCAGTCCGAGACGAGCAATCAGGCTGCGGTATCTTTCGATATCGGTATCGCGAAGATACTTGAGGAGATTTCTTCTCTGACCGACCATCTTAAGAAGACCCCTTCTCGAATGGAAGTCCTTAGCATGCTCCTTAAGATGTGCATTCAAATCGTTGATACGATAAGTGAGGATAGCGACCTGAACCTCCGGGGAACCGGTGTCGCCTTCCTTCGTTGCATACTCTTTGATGATTTCCTGCTTCTTCTCTTTCGTAAGCATATTCTTTCTCCTTTTCTCTTTATTCACCTCGGCATCGCAGGCGTCGGAGTGTCGCGCTGCTGAAGCTGAGGTATTCAGACACTTAGATATATTATCACAGAGCACCGGGCTTGTCTATTACTTTTTATAGAATAATTCGCATCCCGTTTAAGCAAAGGGATCCCAATCGAACTCCTCTTCCGCGAGACTTCCCTGCCGCCTCCGTTCTTCCTGCTCCTCGAGCAGCATCGCCGCGATATCCGAGCTGCCTTCCGCTGCGGCCCGCTCGATCCACGGCGCCAGATCCTCCCCTTCCAGAAGATTCCGGCGAAGGAGATATTTCATAGCACCGATGCGGCGTCTTCGGATGATTTCCTCCGTCAGCGAAGCGAGATCCTCACATGCCGTTCGTTCCGTCTCTTCGTCCTCGCCGTTCCCGGCATGCTCCTCCATATAAGTGATCCATGCCACCGGGAGAAGCTCTTCCGGGAATTCCGCGTAGAGCTCCGGTGCAGCCGAGAGGACCTCCACCGATTCGAGGTCAACCAAAGCGTCCTTTTCCACGGTCTTCACCGTCGAAGGCAGCCGGAGCACACGAAGAGAATGACATCCGGCGAGCATTTCGCGGTCCACCGTCTTCACGCCTTCCGGCAGAGTGAGCGATTCCAGCGCATGGCAGTCGCGGAAAACGCCGCGCCCGAAGGTCCGAACGCGCGACGGCATCTCAATCTCCCGCATGCGAAAACAGAAACGAAAGGCCTCATCACCGATATCCGTGAGTCCCGGCGGCAGCTTCATGATCTCCACCGAGCCGTTCTCAAAGAAAGCGCGATCGGCCACCGAGCGGATATAAGTCGGCACCGTGATGACGGCGCTCCCTTCATCAAAATTGATCAATGTTTGCCCGACAATCAATCGCGGCATCTTATTCCTCCTTCAGGAAGGCCTCCATCTCGTCGAGCAGGCCCTGTCCGCGCTCATAGAAAAGCAGCTCCTTATTGTAACGATAATACGATTCGGATCCATGACGCGCGATGAAATAAGCGGCGGCCTTATCATCGGTCAGGGTCGTGATGAAGATCAGCATCTCATTCGACTCACCGAAGGTCTGCTCGAGGAAGTGAAAAGCGTTCTCAAGATGCTGCGAAGCCTCGTGGACGCCCGCCTCGCGCTTCTCATTTCGCTCCTTCAGATATCCGCGAATGACAGCCTGCGCCGATCCGCTCTCCGCCGACAGCAGGGATTCCATCTCTCCAAGCATCGTCTGCACCTGACGGCGCTTCATGCGCTCCGCAGCAGGAAGTCCATGCGCTGCCTTAGCGCGCCGCGTCTCTTCGCGGTCAGCCGGGATGAGGATATGAAGAAGAGCGGCGGCTTCGGTCGTCGAGCCCTCCGTAATCTCTTCCTTATGATCCTTGATGATCTTGGAAACGGCGCCCAGCGCCTTTTCCGCGATCTCTACGGAACGAAATTCCTGATTCAGGGCATCCGTCAGAAGGCGGACGAAGGTGATGCGCTCATCGATCGGCGCCTCGGCGACCTGCTTCGAAACCTCCTCGCCGGCCCTTCCCTCCAGAATCTTCGCAACATCATAAATGCGGCGATAGCGGTGGAAGAGCTCATAATAAGCGGCGAAATCGCGGGCGATACGTTCATCCTGGATATATTGTCCGATCAAGGTCAGGTTGATTGGAAGCTCATTTTTCTCATAGAGGCGAATCATCGTCGCAAGGTCCACCCATCCGCGGGCCGTGACGAATTCTTTGCCGTCCACCGTGGTGCGAACAGAATAGAAGTCATCCGGCTTAACCTCGAGATAGTTGAGCACCGAGCTGTGAATACCCTCGGCGACTGCATACTTCTTCCAGGCCTGATAATCCGGCTCAACCTCCAGGAGCTTCAGTCGGTCCATCGTCGCGAGGTCGAACGGGCGAACGGAGCTGTTATATTCCGGCGGATTGCCGGCCGTGATGACGACCCAGCCCTCCGGGAGGCGGTGCCGTCCGAAGATCTTCTGCTGCAGGAACTGAAGCATGGACGGCGCCAGAGTTTCCGAAATGCAGTTGATCTCGTCGAGGAAGAGGATGCCCTCCTTCTTCCCCGTATCCTCCATCGCATCGTAGACGCTGGCGATGATCTCGCTCATCGTATATTCCGTCGTGCGGAATTCGCGGCCGCCGTATTCCTTCTCCTTGATATAAGGAAGACCGAGGGCACTCTGGCGGGTATGGTGCGTCATAGAATAAGCCACCAGGGCGATATCCATCTCATAGGCGACCTGCGCCATGATGTCCGTCTTGCCGATGCCCGGAGGACCGATTAAGAAGAGCGGACGCTGACGCTCGACAGGGACCAGATATTCCCCTGTCTCATCCTTAGAAAGATACGCCGTCACCGTGTACTTGACCTGGTTCTTGGCTTCCGAAATGTTCATGCTCACGCTTCATATCCTCCTTCGAAGCTGTCCCTTCGTCCGCTGCCGTCATAGATCAGCGGCGAATCATCAAAGATAACCTTCATCGCCCACGGCGGAACGACGGCGTCCTCCGCTTCGTCGCCCGCGAAGATGAAGGCAGTATCGTAAGCGGGCTTCCTCTTCGGGAAGGTCCCCTTGCCGTCCGTGAAATAAAGAAGTCCTCGGAGGTCACGAATCTCGCCGCGGCGGATGAGATCGTCGACATATGCGAAGACCGGACGAAAATCCGTACCGCCGAGTCCGCGAAGCTCGAGATGACCGAGATATTCTTCAACATCCTCCTTGGTCTTGAGGACAACATCATCCTGAACCTTCGCGTCGCACTGGATGACATGAATGCGGAAGGAGCGCCCGAGGACGGATTCCTCCTGCAGCATCTCAAACGATTGACGGACGAAAGTCCGGACCAGCGGACCGTCAGTCGATCCCGAGGTGTCGATAGCCAGGACCAGATCCTTGATTCGGTCCTCCTCCGTATATTCCAGCGGCTCAATCAGCGGCATATCTCCGTACAGCTCCATGCCGTACGAATAGAAAATATAATCAAACGAAGCATCGTCAACCTTGAGAGCCTCGTGCTTCTTCGCGAATTTGAGCAGGAAGCTGCGATAATCGATCTTCTTCTCATTCGACCGGCTGAGCTCCGCGAGAAGCTTCTCGCCGCCTTCGCCGTTTCCGCGCTCCTCCGATTCAAGGGAGAGCTTGACGCGTTCGCTGATGCGCTCCCAATCCTCCTCGGTGAGCTTCACTTCCGACCTGCGAAATTCCAGGCTGTCCGCATCCTCCGGCATTTCATCCGTCAATGTCAGCTCCGCTTCCGTTTCCTCCGAAGGGGAATCGCTGTCACTCTCCTCCCGCGGCGCCGAAGGGCGATCATGATACCAGAGCGCATGATCATCGACCGTGAAGAGCTCCGTGAGGCGAAGATATTCCTGTTCGACAGGCGGCATGCGCTTGAAATCGCGGTAAAGGCGCTCCGCTTGAATTCGTCCGTGTTTCTTTCGAAGCTCACGAAGAGCCAGCTCGCGCTCGCGGCTCTTCGGGGTATCGAAGGACGAGCTATGAAGGGAGAGAATCAGATCCTCCGCTGCCAGATCGCAGGCGAGATCCCACAGCCTTCGGTCCATCCCTTCCCCTGTAGAAAAGTGACGAAAAATACAATGAAAGAGAACATGGAGCACATCGTGCGAAAGCACGCCGAGACCGTCCTTCGCGCGGAGGAGGATGTCCTCCGGGAGAAAATAGAGGCGGTTCCCGTCTGTCTGAAAGGCTCTGCCCCGCTCCGGCTTCAGCGCGAAGACAGCCGAGTCCAGGAAGCGAAGTCCGGCGACGATCTGCTTCCGGCTTGCCTCCATCGCTTCCGAAGCCAACTGCTCGAGGCGTTCCGCTCGATCTTTATCATTCATCGCCGTCCTCCTTTATCAGATGCCGTGATACTCCCCGGCGGCTGCCACATCCTGATTCATGACCGATGTCAGCTCCTCCAGCGATCCAAAGCGATGCTCCGGTCTGCGATAGTGAAGAAACTCGACCGTGAGCTCTTTACCGTAAAGGTCATATTTCCTCCCGAGAAGATGCGTTTCGATCACTTTATCGTAATTGCCGACGGTCGGCTTCACGCCGATATTCGTGACGCTCGGAATCACCTCACCGTCCACCTTCGTCAGGGTGAAATAGACGCCGTTCGGGGGCGCGACTCGCGAAGGATCGATAGGGATGTTGGCCGTCGGAATGCCGATCTTCGTTCCGATGTGATTCCCTTGAATGACCCTGCCCGCGACACGGTACGGTCTTCCGAGGAAAAGCTCCGCGCGCTCCATATCGCCGACCTCGATGGCACGGCGAATAAGCGTCGAGCTGATGGTCTCCCCTTCGATCTTTACGTCATCGTGGACATAGGCCTCGAATCCGTATTTCCCTCCGAGCTTCGTGAGAAGCTCCGGCGTGCCGGACGCCTTCGTGCCAAAGCGATAATTATTGCCGCAGCTGACACCGAGGGCATGAAGCGAACCGCAGATGACACGCTCAACGAAGTTCTCCGGCGAAAGATTCATAACCTCCGGCGAAAACTCAACATTGAAGACGATATCCATGCCCGCCTGCTCGAGGAGATAGAGCTTCTCTTCGTCGCTGTTGATATAACCCACGGTCTCATCGATGACTCCGAGGTCCTTGAACAGTCTCCGCGGATGATTGGAAAATGTGTAACAGGCGGCCAGGCAACCGAGCTCATCGGCCTTCTCGCGCGCCGTTTGAAGAATGCGGCGGTGGCCGAGATGAACACCGTCAAAATTGCCGAGTGCCGTGACGGTGCGCTCCTCTTCCGGTAAATCCTGTAAGCTTCTATATACTCTCATATTTCGTACGATCTCCGAGAACCTTCAGCGGACGATAGCCTTCCCCTGTTCGCTGTACCGTTCCCAGGAAATCTCCTTTCTCACTGTATAATGCATAAGTATCGCGGAACCGGCCCCGTCCCTCCTGTTCGATACTCTTGATATAGGGTTCCAAGATCAGACGCCCGTTGAAATAGAAGAGCTCCGATCCGGCGGCGAGGACGGCGCGGCCGAGCGAGGCGAGCGTCTCCTCCGGTGAGAGGACGACCCGGTCTCGTTCCTTCTCGCTCATCGCAAGGAATTCCTCAAGCGAATATCCGTCTTCCATCTTAAAGACTCCGCTCGCCGTTCGGACGAGGGAGGTCATCACTGCTCCCGTCCCGAGCGTTTCGCCGATCTCTGCCGAAATGCTGCGAATATAGGTCCCCTTCGAACAGGTGATGCGGAAGGAAAGCATTCCCTCCTCGGGACGGAACGAAAGAATCTCAAAGTCCTTCACCGTAACCGTTCGGCGCTTCTGTTCGAGATCGATCTCCTTCCCGGCGCGAGCGAGCTCATAAAGCGGACGCCCGTTCACCTTGAGGGCCGAATACTTCGGCGGAATCTGTGAAATTTCGCCGTGGTAGCGGGCCGTCGCCCGGCGTACATCCTCCTCCGTCACGCCTTCATAAGGCGCCGTCGTAAGAACCTCTCCCGTGCTGTCCAGCGTATCGGTCGTGATACCGAGGCGAATCTCGGCTTCGTAGGTTTTCCAATCCTCGTCATAATATTCGATGACGCGCGTCGCCCTGCCGAAGCAAATCGGGAGCACGCCGGTCGCCATCGGGTCGAGCGTCCCGGCATGGCCGACGCGCCGCGTTCCGAGCGTGCGGCGAAGCTTGGCACATACATCCTGTGAAGTAAAGCCTTCCGGCTTGATGATATTGATGATACCGCTATCCTTCATGATCCTCCTTACGGAATGACTGAATCAAAGCCTCCGTGACGAGGGCTTCGACTTCGTCCACCGTTCCTTCTCTTCGGAAGCCGGCCGCGCGAAGATGACCGCCGCCGCCGAAGCGCTCCGCGACCGATGCGACATCGATATACGACTTTGCACGGAGGCTTCCCCGAACGATGCCGTCCTCTTGTTCCTTGAGAAGGCAGGAGACCTCAGCGCCGTCGATGGACTGAAGGCGCGAAACCATGCGGTCTGCATCCTCCATGGTACATCCCGTCTCTCGGAGCATCTCCTGCGTCACGCGGCTTACGAGCAGCGCACCGTCGCAATAGGAATGAAGCGCCTCAAAAACTCTGCCTTCCAGCTTCATCGATGCGAGAGAATTTCTGTCGTAGATCAGCGAAGCGATCTTTTTGCACGAGAAGCCGTTCACTTCATGAAGCGCCGCCGCAATGCGGTGGGTTCTTGCCGTCGTATTGGAATGCTGGAAGCTGCCCGTATCGGTGCTGATTGCCGTATAGACGGCCTCTGCGATCGGCAGCGTGATCTCGACATCGAGATCTTGAAGTACCTGATAGATCAGTTCCCCGGTCGCGGCCGATTCCGGCTCGATATAAGCGAAATCGAACGTCGTATCGTTCTCGACGGATGCATGATGATCGATGCAGGCATGCGCCGAACCGGCATCAAAGACCTCTTCCCTGCCCGAAATGCGCGAACGGCTTCCGCAGTCGACGAGCAGCGAAAGATAATCCTCGCCCTGAAACGGCGGTTCCTCCGTCAGGCATCCCTCGCCGAGGAAATCCAAATTGTGCGGCACCGTCTGTCCTGCATAAATATAGGCATCGCAACCCAGCTGACGAAGCCCTGTACATAGGGCAAACGACGACCCGAGAGAGTCGCCGTCCATGTTCACATGCGGAAAAAGCAATACCTTGCGAAAGGCCGCCATCTTCTTCGCGACTTCGCGTAGCTGTTCTCGGCTCATATTCCGCCCCCTTTTCTTATTCGTTATCCTCGCCGTCATCCTTCGGCTCATCGCGATGAATGTCATCGATCAGCTCATCGATATGACGACCGTATTCCATGGAAGAATCCAGCTTGAAAATGAGCTCCGGAGCATAGCGAAGCTTAATATCTGTCGCAATCTTCTTGCGAAAAAGTCCCTTCGCATGCTCAAAGCCGTCATGGACTTCCTTCCACACTTCATCGCGATCTTCACCGCTCAGAACGAGCGGCATCACATAGACGGTCGCATAGCTTCCGTCCGCCGTCACCTCCACACCGGAAATGGTCAGAAGATGCGATGTGAGGCGCGGATCCTTGACGCCGTTCAGGAGATAGGAGCTGATGCTCTTCTTGATCTCCTCACTGAGGCGTCCCTGTCTGTAACTCTTCCCCATATCGTTTCCTCCGAACTAGTTTCTCTCAACTTCTACCATATGGTAGCACTCGATGACGTCTTCCGGCTTGATATCGTTGTAATCTTCAATGCCGATACCGCACTCGAAGCCCTTAGCGACCTCCTTGACGTCGTCCTTGAAGCGACGGAGCGAAGAAATCTTGCCCTCGTGAATGACGATGCCGTCGCGAACGAGACGGACCTCGGCATTTCTCTGAACCTTGCCCTCGATGACATAAGCACCGCCGACAATACCGATGTTCGGGACCTTGAAGGTCTCGCGAATCTCGGCCTTTCCGAGGATCTCTTCCTTGAACTCCGGATCGAGCATACCCTTCATAGCATTCTCGACATCGTCGATGATGTCGTAGATGACGCGGTAGGTACGGATCTCGATATCGGAATCATCGGCCAGATTCTGAACCGACGTCGTCGGGCGGACGTTGAAGCCGATGATGATGGCATTCGTCGTGCCGGCAAGCATGACATCGGAATCGGTAATCGTACCGACACCGGAGTGTACAATGTTGACGCGGACATCCGGTGTATCGAGCTTCTCGAGCGAGGTGATGATAGCGCCGACCGAACCCTGTACGTCTCCCTTGACGATGAGGTTGAGTTCCTTCGTCTCTCCCTCCTGAATCTGCTGGAAGAGCTTCTCGAGCGAGGTGCTCGAATTCTTCATCAGCGTATCCTCACGCAGCTTCTCCTGACGGTTCGCTGCGATCTCACGAGCGATCTTATCATCCTTAACAGCGTTGAAGGCATCACCGGCCATCGGTACATCGGAGAGACCCAGGATCTCCACCGGGGTTGCCGGGCCGGCCTTGCGGATCTTCTCGCCGCGGAAGTTCGTCATCGCACGAATCTTACCGGAGCAGGTACCTGCGACGACACTCTGTCCGACCTTGAGCGTACCGTTCATGACGAGCAACGTAGCAATCGGACCTCTGCTCTTATCCAGTCTGGCCTCGATAACCGTACCGAGTGCGAGACGATTCGGATTCGCCTTGAGCTCGAGGACCTCAGCCTGGAGCAGGATCATCTCGAGGAGATCCTCGATGCCCGTTCCTTTCTTCGCCGATACCGGAACGCAGATGACATCGCCGCCCCAATCCTCGACGAGGACGCCGTTATCGGCGAGGTCCTTCTTGACGCGATCCGGATTGGCGCCCGGCTTATCCATCTTGTTGATGGCAACGATGATCGGAACGCTTGCCGCCTTGGCGTGGCTGATGGACTCGATCGTCTGCGGTTTGACACTGTCATCAGCAGCGACGACGAGAACCGCAATATCCGTAACCTGTGCACCGCGGGCTCGCATGGTCGTGAACGCTTCGTGTCCCGGCGTATCGAGGAAGACAATCTTCTTACCGTTGATCCTGACCTCGGAAGCACCGATGTGCTGCGTGATTCCGCCCGACTCGCCGGCCGTAACATTCGTATTTCGAATGGCGTCGAGGAGAGAGGTCTTACCGTGGTCGACGTGACCCATGACTGTGATGATCGGAGCACGCGGCTTGAGCTCGCTCTCCGTATCCTCATGAAGATCGAGGCCCGGCTCTTCGATCTCAGGCTCCTCTTCCGTAACGACAATCTGAACGCCGAGATCGGCAGCGAGAAGTTCGACCGTATCCTTATCCAGCGTCTGGTTGAGCGTTGCCATGATACCGAGCTTCATGAGAGCCATGATGATGCTGGTCGGCGAAATCTCAGCCTGCTCGGCGAGACCGGCGACCGTGATCGGGACCGTGATGGCAACCGTACCTTCCGGAAGCAGCTCTTCGATGGAAACTTCCGGCTCGACGGCCTTCGGCTTATTCTTCTTCTTATGTCTCGACTGCTTCTCGAGGGAGCGCTCATCGAAGAACTTCGATTCGCCTCTGTCCTTGCGGAACTTGTCGCGATTCTTATCGCGGTCGAAATTCTTCTTGCTCTTGCCCTTCGAGCTCTTGCCTTCGCCGACAGCTACCGGGGCGGCCGGCTCCGGACGGCGTCCGCCGCTCGGTCTTCCTTCGTGATTTCTGTGACCGCCGTCACGCGACGACGTATGACCGTCCTTGCTGTGACGATCGTTCTTCTTGCGCTGCGACTTCGGCTCTTCCTTCGGAGCGCTCTTCGCATCGAAAATCTTCTTGAAGCGCATCGGCTTATTCGGAGCATTGACATACTCCTCTTCCTTCTTCGCTTCCTTATTCTCTTCGACCTTCGCCTTGACCTTCTCCATGGCAGCCTTGGCTTCTGCCTCTGCCTGCTCGGCCGTCTTCACGATCTTGAGTCCGGATACCGGCTTCTTCTCTTCCTTAACCGGCTTCTCCTTCTTCTCTTCCTTCGGCGCCTTCGCAGCCTTCACGGTCTTCGGCTCCTCGGCCTTCTTCGCGACCGCCGGCTCTTTCTCGGCCTTCGGCTCGTCAGCCTTCTTCGCAGGCTTCTCCGCCTTCGGTGCCGTCTCCTCCGAAGCAGCACTTACAGAAGCCTCAGCCTTCGGAGCTTCTTTTGCCTGCTCCTCGGCCTTCTTCTCCTCTTCCGCCTTCGGCTTCGCCGGGAACTGCTTACCGATAATCGGAACCGCCTTGATCTTCGGCTTATTCTTATTCTCCTTCTTCGGAGCATCGAGACCCTTCAGCTTGCGGAACGTATCGAGAATACGGTCGGCATCCTTTTCGCCTACCGAAGCGCTTTCGCCCTTGATTTCAATACCCATCGTCTCCGCTGTCTTCTTCAGCTCCTGAAAGGAAACATTGAGCTCTTTCATAAGCTCATTGATTTTTTTCGTCATTCGTTACCTCCTTCAAGTCGCCGAGCACTTCGTCGAGCAGGCGATTCAAGCCCTCTTCGTCAAGCTTGCATCGAAAGTTCCTGTGGAAGGCTCTTGTCTTGCGGGCACGTTCCACGCATTCCTCTTTCTTACAGAGGTATACGCCGCGACCTTCTGCGCACCCTGTCTTATCCTGTAGAATCCGGTCACCGCGGCAATAGAAACGGATCAATCGATCCTGCGGCTTCGATTGTCTGCATCCGATGCACCTGCGCATCGGGATTCCGTCTTGATTCTTTGCCATGCTTATGCTTCTTCCGACTCCGCGGAAGGTGCTTCATCGGAGACCTCCGTCATTTCGTCTTCGTCTTCATAATCATCGAAGTCGAAACCGCTCTCTTCCAGCTGCGCCTTGCTCTTGATATCGATCTTCCAGCCGCTGACGCGTGCTGCCAGGCGGACATTCTGTCCCTCGCGGCCGATAGCGAGCGAAAGCTGCTGCTCCGGAACGACGGCGATCGCCATCTTCTCCGGCTCGTTGACATAGACGCTTTCTACCGTAGCCGGGCGGAGAACGTTACTGATCAGGATGGCAGGATCCTCATCCCATACGATGATATCGATCTTCTCACCGCCGAGCTCATCGACGATATTCTGAACACGGGCGCCTCTCGCGCCGACACATGCACCGACCGGATCGACATTTTCGTCCGTCGAATAGACAGCGATCTTCGTACGGGAGCCCGCCTCCCTGGCGATGCCCTTAATCTCGACCGTTCCGTCGGCAATTTCCGGAATTTCCAGTTCAAAGAGACGTCTGACAAGTCCCGGATGCGAACGCGAGAGGAAAATCTGCGGACCCTTCGTCGTGCGCTTTACATCCATGACATAGACCTTGATGCGCTCACCGACCTCGAAGCTCTCCGTCTTCACCTGCTCCGAGAGAGGCAGGATGCCTTCGGTATTTCCGATGGAGAGGAAAATCGTTCCGTTATTGATACGATCGATCTTCGCCGTGATAATCTCTCCCTGCTTATCGACGAATTCCGAATAAGAATTCTGGCGCTCGGCCTCACGAACACGCTGGACGACGATCTGCTTCGCCGTCTGGGCGGCAATGCGTCCGAAGTCTTTCGGATCGATCTGATATTCGATGATATCGCCGAGCTGATAACGCTCATCGTAGCTCTGTGCCTCCTCCAGGGAGACCTCCGTCATATCGTCCGTCACCTCTTCGACGACTTCCTTCGCCATGAGGACGATGACCTCACCCGTCTCGCGATCGACAATCGCGCGGACGTTCGTATACGGTCCGTAATTCTTCTTATAAGCCAGCTCCACGGCATCTTCGATGGCCGAAATGATGTCCTCCGCGGAGATATTCTTCTCGCGCTCCAGCTCGTGAAGCGCATCAAGAAATTCTTTATTCATCGTTCCCTCCTAAAATATAATTGCCAATTGTATCTTCGAAACCTTATCACGAGGAATCTCCAGTTCTCCGTCTTCGTCCTTGAGACGGATGATTCCGTCCTCCAGGCCGATGAGTTCCGCCGTCCGTTCCTTGCGGCCGTCCAGCGGCCGGAAGAGCTTGACGTCAACGAGGCGTCCTGCAAATCGCACGAAATCCTCCGGCTTGATCAGCTCCCGATCCAGTCCCGGCGAGGATACCTCCAGCGTATAAGCACGATCAATCAGGTCTTCTTCGTCCAAACGATCGCTCAAATAACGCGTCACCTCTTCGCATTCATCAATGCTGACATACTCTTCGGCAGCATCCATCGGCTTATCCAGGAAGACCTTGAGCTTCCATTCCGGACCTTCCTTCTTGAATTCCGTATGGTGAATCTCCAGATGGTGCTCCTTCAGAAAATCTCCGATCAAGCGCTGCAGCTCGTTCTCGGCATCAAATCTCGCCATAAGCTCCCCTCGTAAAGTGTTCTAACATAAATGAAAGAGTGGGTTGCCCCACTCTTTCAAGTCCTAACGTTCGTTAGTTATATTAGCATAAAAACTCACTCGCCGCAAGGGTTTTCGCACAAAAAGCAGCGCGCTTTCGGCTGTTTTCGCGCTTTTTCCGCGAAATGACGCCCTCTAGAAGAAGGAGAGAAGCGAAACCTGCGCCGATTCCGGAATATCGGCGAACATGCCCACGCTCTTGAGCGCTTCGATGTTGCTCGCGGAGAGCTTCGTTCGGCGTTTGACATCCTCGAGCGAGAGGAAGTCATCCTCCCGATAAGCGTCCTCCAGGGATTCCGCGGCGGCGCGCCCGAGACCGGTGATGGCCATATACGGGATTTGAACCTTGCCGTCCCGCACCATGAAGCGGCACGGATCCGAAACGCCGAGCTCCGGCATCGCGAATTCGATGCCGCGCGAAAGCATCTCGTAGATGACCTCGAGGACAATGAGCTGCTCGCCCTGCTTCGTCGTCGCCTGATGGCCGAGGCGGGCGATTTCATTCATCGCCGCTTCCACCGAGCCGATTCCTCCGCGGAAGGACTGGATGTCGAAGTTGTCGATCTTCGTCGTGAACCACGCCGCATAGAAGGCCGGCGGATAATGGACCTTGAACCAGGCCATGCGGAGCGCCATCATGACATAAGCGACGGCATGGGCGCGAGGGAAGAGGTATTTGAGCGTACGGCAGGATTGGACATACCAATCCGGAACGCCGTGCTCCTTCATGATGGTCAGCTCCTCTTCCGTGAGTTCGCGGTTCTTACGGACGTCCTCCATGATGCGAAAGGCCTTGCTGTTCTCGACGCCCTTGAGCATGAGATAGTTCATGATGTCGTCACGACAGGAAATAAGCTCGTCGATGTTCGCCGTTCCGTTTCGGATGAGATCCTGCGCGTTGTTCGTCCAAACATCCGTGCCGTGCGAGAAACCGGAAATCTTGAAAAGAGCCGAAAGAGTCTTCGGTTGAATGTCGTCCAGCATTGCCCGGGTGAAGTTCGTGCCGAACTCCGGAATCGCGTACGTGCCGTGAACGAATTTGTAATCCGGGTTTTGAATGCGGAGCGCTTCGATGGACGTGAAGATGCTGAGCGTCTCCGGATCGGCGATATCGATGGTCAGCGGATCGACGCCCGTCATCAACTGAAGATGGCGGATCATTTCCGGCGCATCGTGGCCGAGAATATCGAGCTTCAGAAGGTTCTTATCGATCTTATGATAATCGAAATGCGTCGTGATAAAGTCGACATCGCGCTTATTGGCCGGCTTCTGAATCGGACAGAATTCGAAGATCTCATGGTCATCCGGCACGACGATGATGCCGCCCGGGTGCTGGCCGGTCGTACGCTTGACGCCGGTGCAGCCGGCCGTCAAGAGATCGATATCGAATTTGCTCATTTCGAGTCCCTTGTCATCGAGATAACGGCGAACGTAGCCGTACGCGGTCTTATCCGCGATCGTCGCGACGGTGCCGGCCTTGAAGATATTCTTCTCGCCGAAAATCTCGCCGACATAGCGATGCGCCGTCGCCTGGTACGATCCGGCGAAATTGAGATCGATATCCGGCTCCTTGTCGCCGTCGAAGCCGAGGAAGGTGGCAAACGGGATGTTCATGCCGTCCTTCTTCATCTTCATCCCACAGTTCGGACAGGCCTTATCCGGCATGTCGAGACCGCAGTCGTATTTGTCGAGTTCCTCCGTGAACTCGAGATGATGGCATTCCGGACAGATATAATGCGGCGGCAGCGGATTGACCTCCGTGATGCCTGCCATCGTCGCTGCGAAGGAGGAACCGACCGAGCCTCGGCTTCCGACCAGATAACCGTCCGAAAGCGACTTTTGAACGAGCATCTGCGCCGCGACATACATGACGGCATATCCATTCGAAATGATGGAATTCAGCTCGACATCGAGGCGCTCACGAATCGGGTCCGGGAGCGGATCGCCGTAAATACTCTTCGCCTTCTCATAACAGCTCTCTCGGAGCTGCTCATCCGCGCCGTCGATGTGAGGCGGACATTTCTCGGACGGAACCGGCTGGAAGACCTCGATTTGATCGGCAATCTTATTCGTATTCGTGATGACGACCTCTTCCGCACGCGGGCCGAGATAACTGAACTCCTCCAGCATCTCATCCGTCGTCCGAAGATAGAGGCTGTCCGAGACCGTATCCTTGAATCCGATCGAGGACATGACGATGTTACGGAAAATCGACGACTCCTTCGTCGGATAATGAGAATCCGTCGTCGCAACGACAGGAATCCCGAGTTCATCGCCGAGTGCGAGGATTTTGCGGTTGATATCCATCAAATTCTGCTTCGACGAAAGTCTTCCTTCGTTCACGAGGAACTGATTGTTTCCGAGCGGCTGAATCTCGAGATAATCATAGAAGGAGGCAATCTCTCTCAGCTCATCGTCGCTCGCATCGCTGAGAATCGCCTGATAGACCTCGCCCGCTTCGCAGGCGCTGCCGATGATAAGCCCCTCCCTGTACTCCATGAGCTTGGAGCACGGAAGGCGCGGCTTGCGATAGAAATAATCGAGGTGAGTAAAGGATACGATCTTATAAAGATTACGAAGACCGGTGAGATTCTTCGCGAGCAGAATGATGTGATACGTATACTTATTCTTCTTCACATCGATGGTGCCGTCCTCGGCAATCGCACCGTCATCCGGATAAAGGTATCCCTCCATGCCATAGATGATCTTGATCTCCTTGCCTTCCTTTGCGAGCTTCTTCGCTGTGCTCGCCGCATCCGGGAAGGCCTGGACGACGCCATGGTCGGTGATAGCCACGGCCGGCTGACCCCAGGCCGCCGCCTGACGCACCAGGTCCTCGACATCGTTAAAGCCGTCATTATCGCTCATCTTCGTATGCGCATGCAGCTCCACGCGGTGCGGTCCCTCGTGAAGATCCTCTTTCACCTTCTTCTCCGTGATATTCATCGCATTCGCCATGAATACCGTCTCGTGCTCGAAGGTATCGTACTCCGCATGCCCCTGGACGAGGAGCTCCGTGCCTGCGGATACCTTCTCCGAGAAAGCCTTCATCACCTCTTCCGTCAGAAAGGCCTTCACGCAGAGCGTGCGAATCCCGTGACGAATGAGACAGATGAGGAGAAATTTGCCGTTCTTGATCGGTCTCGAATCGATGCGAAAGACCGTTCCCTGCGTGACCTTTGGTTCCTTCTCGCCGACCGCCGCCTTGATCTCATCAAAGGGAATCGGCTCCTTGCTGATTCGCCTTCCGAAGACGACCCTCGGATCCGACGAGAGCTGCGGCCCCTGCTGCCTGCGTCCGCGGCCGCGGAATTCCTCCGGCCTGCGCTCTTCGCGATACTCCGGCTGCGGCATCGGCTGCGGTTGCTCATAAATATAAGAAAAGCAGATATGGAGGTCTCTTCCGAGTTCGCGCTTCATCGCCTCCGCAATCTGATTCTCCATGCGGTTCGGCATCGTGAAGTTCACTTTGATCTCGAGAAAAACCGTCTTCGTACGGCGCTCTAAAGAAACATGAACCACATCGAAGGTGAGTTCATTCACCGATTTTCCGGCGGCTCTTGCAAGCTCTTCCATATTCACCATACTGCTCGGGAATGCACTCATAACGAAATACTCCTATTCTGCTTCTCGTACTAATTGAATCAATGCGGGGATCAATTGATCCTCCGGAAGCTTCTCCAGAATCTCCCCTTTGGCGAAGAGCAAGCCCTCGCCCTTTCCGCCGGCAATACCGTAATCCGCCTCCTTGGCTTCTCCCGGACCGTTGACGGCGCAGCCCATGACGGCAATCTTAAGCGGTCTCTTCCCCTCGCGCGTTCGCTCGGCAGCGATCGGCGCGAGTTCTCGCTCGGCCTCCTCCGCTAAACGGATCAGCGGCACCTGCGTCCTGCCGCACGTCGGACAGGAAACAATATCGATGGCCTTCTCCCGAAGACCGACGGCCTCGAGGATCTGACGTCCGAAAAGAACCTCATTCACCGGATCGTCCGTAAGCGATACGCGGATGGTATCGCCGACCCCTGCGAGGAGGAGACTTCCGATGCCGATGGCCGACTTCGTCTTGCCCATTGCCGGCGTTCCGGACTCCGTAATGCCGATATGGAGTGGATGGTCTGTCATGCTGCGCACGAGCATATGAGCTTCATATGTCATACGAACATCCGAGGATTTGATGGAAAGGACGAGATCATGGAAGCCCATCTTTTCAATCATATCCAGTGTCTTCACCGCACTCTCGGCAAGTCCGACCGCCGTCACGCCGCCGTATTTCTCAATCATATCCTTCTCGAGCGAACCGGAATTGACGCCGACGCGAATCGGAATGCCCGCTTCCCCGGCCGCTTCCACGACGCGGGCGAGCTTATCTTCGCCGCCGATATTCCCCGGATTGATGCGGATCTTGTCCGCGCCGGCGCGAATGGCTTCGACGGCCAGCTTCCAGCTGAAATGGATATCCGCAACGAGCGGCATCTCCGTCTGCTTCCGTACTCGTGCAAAAGAACGCGCGGCCTCCTCATCCGGAACAGCCACGCGCACGATATCGCAACCTGCTTCTTCGAGCTCGCGGATCTGTGCCAGCAGGCGCACCTCGTCCCGTGTATCGACATTGGTCATCGACTGAATCGAAACCGGCGCACCGCCGCCGATCGGGATTCTTCCGCAAAATACCTGTCTCGTCATGAAGACCTCCCTTCTGTCCACATCCTCCGCCGTGAACCTACGGCCCGAGGATTATCGACCGAAAATCCGCATAATATCATTGCCTGCAATCATGAGCGCCAAAAAGAGGAGCAAGGCCATGCCGGCCAGATGCAGGATAGCTTCCATATGATCCGTAATTCTCTCTCCGGTGAACTTCCGCAGAATCACCATGAGGATGCGGCCCCCATCGAGCGCCGGGAACGGAATCAAATTCATGATTCCGAGATTGAGGCTGATGATAGCTGTCAAGTAGAGGAAGTTCAGAATGCCGGTCTCGGCTGTCTGCGATACCATCTGCACCATGCCGACCGGTCCCGTCACGTCGTCCATCCCGAGATTTCCCGTCACCAGTTCACCCAAGGATCGAATCATGATCTTGTTCATTTCCCAGACCGTCCGAGTCCCGTACACGGCAGCATGGGAGAGATTGTGTTCCGTCGATGCCGTGATTCCGATGACGAATCGGCCGGACGCCTCATCCTCTTCCGGCGACATCACGAACGAGAGCACCTCTCCGTCTCGCTCGACCCCGAGCGTGACCTCCGTTCCGTCCGTCCACGCGCCGGAGATCTCCGAGAATTCCGACCAGGAGGATACCCTCTCTCCGTTCACCGACTCGATACGGTCACCGGATTCGAGTCCCGCTTCATAAGCCGGAGAACCCTGCGTCACTTCATCCAGCACGAGCGAGGGAACCCCGAGGGTAAAAAAGATTCCTGTCATCAAGAGGATAGTGACAAGAAAATTCATCATCGATCCCGCGAGGAGAACGATGATCTTCTGATAAGGCTTCTTATGAACAAAGGAGCGAGAAGGATCAAGCGGCTCTTTGACCGAATCCTCCGTCTCCTCCTCGTATTCCTCTTCGTCGTCTTCTTCATCCTCTCCCTGCATCATGCAGTAGCCGCCGATCGGAAGGAGGCGCACCGAGAAGGCTGTCTCCCCCTTCTGACGTTGCCAAAGAAGCGGTCCCATGCCGAAGGAAAATTCTTCGACGCGGACACCGAAAAGCTTCGCGAAGATGAAATGTCCGAATTCATGCGGAATCGTGACAACTGCAAACAGGATGACGGTGAAAAGAATCGTCATCAATACATTCATTCGAGTACCCTTTCTTTGACGCGCACTCTCGCTTCACGGTCTACAGCCAGAATCTCATCGACCGTATGAACATTCACCGGACGATATTCTTCCATCAAGGCGCGGAGAGTCCGCTGGATCGCGAGGAACGGAATGCGGTCCTGAAGGAAAAGCGCCACGAGCTCTTCATTGGCGCCGTTTAAGAAGGCAGCATAGCTCTTCCCTTCCCGAAGCGCTTCATAAGCCAGGTTGATGCAGTCAAAGACCTCCGGATTCGGTCGTTCGAAATGAAGCGATCCGACTTCAAAGAGGTCGAGGGACTTCCCGGCATACGGAAGACGCTCCGGATAAGCGAGCGCCAGTCCGATCGGGATTCTCATATCCGGAAGCCCGAGCTGCGCCAGGACCGACGTATCTTCATATTCCACCATCGAGTGAATGATGCTCTCCGGATGGACCGCAATGTCAATTTGATCCGGCGATAGGTCAAACAGCCATTTCGCTTCGATGACCTCGAGGCCCTTATTCATCATCGTTGCCGAATCGATGGTAATCTTGCTTCCCATCGACCAATTCGGATGATCGAGGGCCTGCTTCAGTGTGACCTTCTCGAGTTCTTCGAGCGAATAACCGCGGAAAGGGCCGCCCGAAGCCGTGAGAAGGATGCGCTTCACCCGTCGATGCGCATTTCCTTCCAGGCATTGAAAGATCGCGCTGTGCTCGCTGTCGACCGGAAGGATCTTGAGACCGTTATCCAAAGCGAGCTTCGTGATGAGCGCTCCGCCGGTGACGAGGGTTTCCTTATTCGCGAGTGCAAGATCCTTGCCCGTGCGAAGCGCCCTTTCGGTCGGAGCGAGGCCGCTGATTCCCATCAGCGCATTGAGGACAAGATCCGCTTCCATGGAAGCAATCTCGACGAGACCATCCTCTCCTGTCAGCACCGTGAGCTTCGGATAATGCGAGAGGACGCGGGCTCTCTCCTCTTCTCCATAGACAGCCACCGCTTCCGGCTTAAATTCTTCGATCTGCTCGAGCAGAAGATCCACGCTGCGGCGGCAGGTCAACGCGACGACATGAAAACGCGCCGGATTCTCGCGCACGAGATCCAGCGTCTGCGTACCGATGGAGCCGGTGCTTCCGAGGATGATAATCTTCTTCTGTTCCATGATAATCCCATCCCTCTCTCTTGATGCGCTTCCGTTCACCTCTTCCGGTGCTCATTACGGAAGGATAAAGATGATGAAGTAATAAATGGCCGGAGCGACGAAGATGACGCTGTCGAAGCGATCGAGAATGCCGCCGTGACCCGGAATGAGCTTGCCGTAATCTTTGATGCCCATCTGGCGCTTAAAGGCCGAAGCCGTGAGATCACCCGCCATGGAGACGAGTCCGCCGAAGAGACCGATGGCGATGCTCTCGATAAGGTGCTCCGGCATGAAGAAGTACCCGAAGATACCGGCGGCAATCGCACTGCCGAGAAGTCCTCCGACAGCACCCTCCACCGTCTTCTTCGGCGAAAGATTCGGGCACATCTTGTGCTTGCCGAATGCCATGCCCGTGAAGTAAGCCATAATATCCGCAGCGAAGGCAGCGATGATGACCATCCATACCATAATCGGATAATCGGTATTATCGATCAAAACCATATGATACGGGAACAGGATGACATAAAGGATCGTCGTCAGCGTCGCAAGCGCATCATACGGCCCGCGATTCTTGATATCCCAGCCGTAAATCAAGCTGACTGCAACGGATAAGACAATCCATCCGAGCAGCAGCATCGGCTGAAAGCCGATGAGCAGATGAACGCCGTACAGGATGATGCCCATCAAGAAGACGATCTTGCGCGACGGACGAACCCCGAGCGCCTGGAAGCCCTTCGTGAATTCGTCGGCGCCTATCATGGCAATGAGCGCCGCGGCGATGAGCAGCGGAATCCCGCCGAAATAAAGTACGATGAGAAGCGGCAGCATACACAGTGCCGAAATAATTCTGGTTTTCATTCCTATTTCCCTTCTTCTTTGCGGCCGCCGAAGCGACGATCCCTCTTCCCGAAGTCGGAAAGCATTTGTTTGAACTCTTCCGGTCCGAAATCCGGCCAGAGCGTATCCGTGAACATGAGCTCACTGTAAGCAGCCTGCCACGTGAGGAAATTCGACATACGCTCTTCCCCACTCGTGCGGATGATGAGATCCGGATCCGGAATACCGAAATGCTCGCTGCCCGTATAGAGATAGCGCGCGATCTCCTCTTCTGTCACCGGGCATTCCGCCGGCGTGAGGCCCTGCTCCATGCGCTTCACCGTGAGCTCATTGACGGCGCGGGCAATCTCGTCACGTCCGCCGTAATTCAGGCAGATATTGAACTTGAGTCCGTCATTGACCTTCGTCTCGCCGATCAGCGTCTCAAGACTCCGAACGGAGGCCTCCGGCAGCATGGAATAATCGCCCAGAATATTGATATGGACATTATTCTCCTTGAGCTCCCGAAGCTCGGATTCGACATATTTGACAATCAGCCGAAAGATGCCCTGCACCTCTTCCGTGCTCCGCTTCCAGTTCTCCGTGGAAAAGGCGTACACGGTCAGGTAACGTACGCCGCTCTCCTGTGCTGCGATGACGATGCGCTTCATTGCCTGCATTCCGGCATTATGGCCGAAGAGGCGTGGCTGATTATGAGCTTTCGCCCAGCGGCCGTTGCCGTCCATGATGACAGCTACGTGCTCCGGAAACGTTTTCTTCTCCGCCATGCGCTTAAAACCTCCCTTTAAGCATACAAACGTGGCCGGAGCCACGTTTGTATTTTTGTACGAAAGAGATTATACCTCCATAATCTCCTTATCCTTCTCTGCAACCATCTCATCAATAGCCTTAATGGCCTTGTCGATGGTCTTCTGCGTATCATCGAGCATGCTCTTCATATCATCCTCGGTAATTTCGCCGTTCTTCTGCTCCTTCTTGAGCTCCTCGTTGACCTCACGACGGAGATTGCGGATAGCGACCTTGCTCTCCTCGCCGTACTTCTTGACGACCTTCGTGAGTTCCTTTCTTCTCTCCTCCGTGAGCTGCGGAATGGTCAGGCGGATGACCTTGCCATCGTTCGACGGGGTGATGCCGATGTTCGCCTCGTTGATGGCATGTTCGATCGTGCCGATGGACTTCGTATCAAAAGGAGCGATGAGGAGCATACGAGGCTCCGGAACGGAAATATTGGCCAGGGCCTTGAGCGGCGTCGGAACGCCGTAATATTCCACATTGACCTTGTCGAGAAGGGCCGGATTCGCTCTTCCGGCGCGAACCGTGTTGAGATTCTCCTTCAAAACGTGCTTCGTCGATTCAATTCTCTCCTCGAGACTCTTCTTACCGGACATTTGATTCCTCCATAAATGTGTTTCTAATTAAGCATGTACCAACGTGCCGATGTTCTCGCCTTCGATAACGCGGCGAAGACCGTTCGGGTCCGCCATGCCGAAAACATACAGCGAAATATCATTATCCTTGCAAAGCGTCGCCGCCGTGAGGTCCATGACCTTGAGATCCTTCTCGATGAGATCCATATAGGTGAGCTCCTCGTAGCGAACGGCATTCGGATCCTCCTTCGGATCGGCCGAATAGACCGCATCGACATTCTTCGCCATCAGGATGACCTCAGCGCCCATCTCCGCTGCGCGAAGCGCCGCCGTCGTATCCGTCGAGAAGAACGGACTTCCCGTACCGCCGCCGAAAATGACGACCTTGCCCTCCTCGAGATAATCGAGTGCCTTGCGGCGGGCATAACCTTCTGCCATATCGCGGATCTCGATCGCCGTCATCACCTTGGCCTCGCAGCCGATGGAGAGCAGCGAATCCTGCAGTGCGAGCGCATTCATCACGGTAGCCAGCATGCCCATATAATCGGCCGTCGGTCGGTCGATATTGCCGCCGGTGCGTCCGCGGAAGAAGTTGCCTCCGCCGACAACAATGGCAATCGAAACGCCGGCATCGTGGATCTCCTTGATGCTGCGCGCCGTGGCGAGCGTCATTTCATCATTGATGCCGAAATGCTGATCCCCGGCGAGTGCCTCCCCGCTCAGCTTGATGAGAACGCGATGATATTTGATTCCCATAATCCTACTCCTGTCTTCGGTAATCTTTCCTTCTAGTTTACACTATTTCCATCTCAATAACGACCCTTCGAACGAATTTTTGCATGGTATGCGCATTACTTTCGAACCGGGGAGAGATAGGAAATCGAAAGGCCTTCTTCATTCTGCTCCTCGATCTCACGGAGAAGGCTCGCGTAAAAGGCCTCTTCGGAGGTCGCTGCCTCCGAGGCCGCTTCGTCCTCCTTCTCTCCGCTCTCCGCTTCAAAGAGACCGGTGCTGAGCTTATAAGAATCCGGAAGCTCATAATATTTCACATCTGTTTCGCTGAGGCCTTCCAGGCTCAGGATATGATCGAGGAACTCATCTTCCGTCATGACGCCGTCAATGAGGCCGTTCGAGAGCGACTGCTCTGCCGTATAAATGCGTCCGTCGGCGAGCCTCCGGACGGTCTCCGTCTTCATCCCGCGTCCGTCCGCGACAGCCGAAACAAAGCGGCCGTAAGAATCTTCAATCAATCCCTGCAGAATGTCCTTCTGCTCAGCAGTCAGCGGAAGGACCGCGCTTCCCATCGCCTTGTTCGGACCGCTGGCGATGACCGTCGCTTTAATTCCGAGCTTGTCGAGCAGCTCCGAGACATCATAGACCGTATTCATGATGACGCCGATGGAGCCGACCCAGCAATTCTGATCGACATAGATTTCATCCGCCGCCGCAGCGATATAATATCCGCCGCTGCAGAGCTGACCGGAGCCGTAGACATAAACCGGGCGACCGGTCTTTTCCTTATACTCCGTCAGGGCGCGGTAGATCTCTTCCGTCTGATCGACGCCTCCGCCCGGCGTATTGATGCGGAGGACGAGCGCGCGGTTCGAGCTCTGTTCCGTGAGATCCTCAATCTGTCCTACCATCCATTCCTGATTATAGGTCTCCGTCTGATCCGTGATCTCTCCGCTGATATCGATCACCGCGAGCTTGCCGCCGAAGAGGCCGCCTGAACTGCCGTTCGACAGAAGATTGAAGAATACGACGAAGGCGACAAATAATACCGCTATGCTGAGGGTTATCCACGTCTTCTTCTTTCTGGATTTCCGAATCTGGGCTCGGTACGCTTCCTGTTCGCGTTCTTCTTCCGAAAGGAAGTTCTCCTGCTCATCCTGCTTCTTGATCATCTTGTTTCCTCTCCGTTCTTACGAAAGCGCATAAGCGTCCGGACCGATCTCGACGATCTCGGCACTTTCGACCGCATTCTTGACGAGCGTCTCGACATCGAGCTTCGCCTCCGAGTGCTCGATGCGCTCGAGCTTCGGCTTCGTTACCGGGTGCTTCGGCAGGAAGACGGTGCAGCAATCCTCATACGGCTCAATAGAGATATCATAGGTGCCGATCTCCTTAGCCTTGTCGATGATATCCACCTTATCCATCGCGATGAGCGGTCTCATGACCGGCATCTTGACGACGGCATCCGTGACGACGAGGGCCTCTGCCGTCTGGCTGGCCACCTGGCCGAGATCCTCTCCCGTGATGAGCATCATATCCTTCTGCTTCTCGGCGATGCTCTCTGCGATGCGCATCATGAAGCGGCGAACGAGAATCGTCGTCTCCTCCTCCGGGCAGTTCTTGACGATTTCTTCCTGAATCGGAAGGAGGTTCACGACGTGCATGCGAAGCGTGCCCATGTATCCGGCGAGGACGCCGCAAAGGCGCTCAACTTTCTTCTGCGCCATCGGACTCGTATAAGGATATGAATGGAAGTGTACGGCATCGATGCGCATACCGCGCTTCGCCATCATGAAGGCTGCAACCGGGCTGTCGATGCCGCCCGACATGAGGATGAGTCCTCTGCCGTTCGTCCCGAGCGGAAGTCCGCCGAAGCCCTTGATCTTATCGCGAAATACATAAGCGCCCTCGCGGCGAACGTCCACGAAAATCTGACAATCCGGCTCATGGACATCAACGCGGAGGACCTTGGCGCGCTTCAGGATCTTCGCACCGACAATGCGTCCGATCTCCGGGGACGGAATCGGGAAATTCTTGTCGGCGCGCTTCGCCTTGACCTTGAAGGTCTTGATATCTTCCTCTTCCATGAGTTCCATCATGAAATCGGCGGCCGTTTCACCGATCTTCTCGATGTCCTTCTCCGCTTCCACCGCCGGGCTGACGCTGGCGATGCCGAAGACACGGGAAATCGTCCGGATCACCGTCTCCCTCGGAAGGGTGCGGTCTACGCGGGCGAACATCAATCCGTCGATCCACTTCAGCTCAGCCTCCGGATCGATGACGCGAACCGCCGCACGAACGCGCTCCAGAAGGACGCGCTCAAAATACGGCTTATTCATGCCCTTCAGCGCCACTTCTCCGCAGCGTACAATATACAAATTCTTATTATTCATCATAATCTCCTCTGTTCTATGGTCTTAGCGGAAGCTCCCGAGCCGCCTGAACGCCTGAACGGCTTCGACGACCTTCGCTGCCGCTTCACAGATCTCCTCTTCCGTATTCTGTTCCGAGAAGCTGAAGCGAAGGGCTCCTTCGATCTCCCTGTGATTCATGCCCATCGCCTGAAGCACCTTGCTGTCTCCTGTCTTGTGTGAGGAACAGGCCGATCCGGTCGAAACGAAGATTTCATCCCGCTCCAGCGTATGGAGCAGGACCTCGCCCCTCGTCTTGAGGAAGGAGAGATTGAGCACGGAAGGACAGCGCTTCCCGGCGTCCTTCAGACTACGTCCCGCCTCCCGCGGACCGTTCACGCGCACATCGTCCAGCGATTCCGTAAGGATCCGAAGCAGGGTCTCACCGAGCTTCTCCGTATGTGCCGCCGTCTCCTCCGTATGCCCGGCCGCCCTTGCCGCGGCAACCGCCATGCCGGCAATGCCGGGTACATTCTCCGTGCCGGAACGATATCCGCTCTCCTGACCGCCTCCGAGAAGATGCGGCGGAAGGACAACCCCCTTCTTCACATAGAGAAAGCCGACGCCCTTCGGTCCGTGAAATTTGTGTGCGCTGGCGGATATCATATCGAACGGTGCCTCGCGAAGATCCAGCTTGCCGTACGCCTGGACCGCATCGCAGTGAAAGAGGATCTTCGTTCCGTGCTTCTTATTATATTCCTGCACGATGCGATACGCTTCCAGCACCGGCATGATGGCGCCCGTCTCATTGTTGACAGCCATCGCAGTGACCAGAATGGTCTCCTCATTCAGAGCTTCTTCGAAGGCCGAAAGCTCCATGACGCCTTCCGCATCGGTCGGCACATAGACGACGTCCCATCCGTCCTCTGCCAGGCGGCGGCAGGCCTCCGTGACGGCCGGATGCTCCGCTGCAGTCGTGATGATGCGGCGACCGTTTCTCCGGTTCTTCCGAACGGCCGAGAAGATGGCCATATTATCGCTCTCCGTCCCTCCGGAGGTGAAGACAATGCGTCCGCCCGGCGGGAGCGTCCCGGCAATCGTGCGGCGCGCCTGCTCGAGGATCTCAAGCGCCTTGATGCCGAAGGTATAAAGCGAAGAGGGATTGCCGTATTCATTCTTCATGAGCTCCGTCATCCGCTCGATGACCTCGTCATACGGCCTTGTCGTTGCACTGTTATCCAGATAGATCATCATTCTCCTCCCGTCCGAAACGGTACCGGCCTCCGGGGCCGCTTCTGTAAAAAAGCTCCCCGTGATTCGGGGAGCTTTCTTGAATACTACTTCGCATAATCGGTCGCGCGCGTTTCCCTGATGACATTCACTTTGATATGTCCCGGATATTCAAGCTCCGATTCAATCTTCTTGGCAATCTCGCGAGCCAGCATCGGTACTTCATCATCGCTGACCATGCCCGGCTTGACGGCGACGCGAATCTCACGACCTGCCTGAATGGCATAAGACTTCTTGACGCCCTTCGTATTGTTAGCGATATTCTCGAGGTTCTCGAGCCTCTTGATATAAGCCTCGAGCGACTCTCTTCTCGCACCCGGACGTGCCGCCGAGAGTGCATCGGCAGCGGCTACGAGAACAGCTTCCATCGTCGAAGCCTCGACGTCGCCGTGATGAGCCTGAACGGCGTTGATGACCTTCCAGGACTCCTTGTACTTCTTCAGAATATTGACGCCGATCTCGACGTGCGTACCCTCGACCTCATGGTCGATGGACTTGCCGATATCGTGCAGGAGACCCGCTCTCTTGGCGAGACGTGCATCCAGTCCGAGCTCCGTCGCCATCAGACCGGCGAGAATGGAGACCTCCACGGAATGCTTCAGGACATTCTGTCCGTACGATGTACGATACTTAAGACGGCCGAGCAGCTTCACCATCTCCGGATGGATGTTGTGAACGCCGGTCTCGT
>CASEEM010000041.1 GCA_949286985.1 uncultured Eubacteriales bacterium | reverse complement strand
TGTCACGGTCATCTGGCTCGTCCTCGGGGCAGAGGTCGGATATGCGCTGGCACGCGGTATTTCAGTCCTCGTCATCAGCTGTCCGTGCGCCCTCGGCCTTGCGACGCCGGTCGCCATCATGGTCGGTAGCGGCGTCGGAGCGAAGAACGGCATCCTCTTTAAGACGGCGACGGCACTGGAGGAGACGGGCCGCGTCTCCGTCGTCGTCCTCGATAAGACGGGAACGATCACCGAAGGCAAGCCGGTCGTCACGGATCTTCTTCCGCGCGAAGGGATGACGAAGACAGAATTGCTGTCCTTGGCAGCTGCTTCGGAGAAGCTGAGTGAGCATCCGCTTCGTCATGCGATTCTCACGGCCTTTGAAGAACGCCGCGGGGAGAGCGGATGGCAGGAATACGAGGCAGAGGATTATACGGCCGTACCGGGCAAGGGACTTTCGGTCCTCGTCGGCGGACGGAGAATCTATGCGGGCAGCATCCGTTATATGGAAGAGCTCTGTGAGCTCTCGAGTTCGTGGAAAGGAGCGGCGGAGGAGCTCGCGTCGAAGGGAAAGACGCCGCTCTTTTTCGCAGAAGGAACGGAGGTACCGAAGGCTGAAGGCGCTTCGGAAGAGGCGGCTTCTCAGGCGGCACCGGAGATCCTCGGTCTCATCGCGGTTTCGGATGTCATCAAGGAGGACAGCCGAAGGGCGGTGCAGGAGATGCATGAGGCCGGTCTCCATGTCGTGATGCTGACGGGTGACCATGAGAAGACGGCGCGTGCGATCGCTGCCGAGGCCGGGGTGGATGAAGTCATCGCCGAGGTCCTTCCGGACGGGAAGGAGCAGGAGATTCGCAGGTTTGCCGCGAAGGGCAAGGTGGCGATGGTCGGTGACGGCATCAACGATGCGCCGGCGCTCACACGGGCGGACGTCGGCATTGCCATCGGAGCCGGGGCGGATGTCGCGGTCGATGCGGCGGACGTCGTCCTGATGAACAGCAGGCTCACGGATGCTTCGGCGGCCATTCGCCTCAGCCGGGCGACGCTTCGAAATATCCATGAGAATCTCTTCTGGGCCTTTTTCTATAATATCTTGCTCATTCCGCTGGCGGCCGGGGCTTATGTCAGCCTCCTCGGCTGGTCGATGAACCCGATGTGGGGTGCGGCGGCGATGAGCCTGTCGAGCTTCTGTGTCTGTATGAATGCGCTTCGGCTGAACTTCTTCCGCGTGCACAAGGACGCCGAGAGGGCGGAGCCGGCAAGCGAGCATTCATCAAATAGTTTATCAAAGGAGGAAAATCAAATGCAAAAAGTGATGAAGATTGAAGGTATGATGTGCCCGCACTGCGAGGCAGCTGTTAAGCAGGCACTGGAAGGCTTGCAGGGAGTGGATGCTGCAGCGGTCAGCCATGTCGAAGGAACGGCTCGATTGACGCTTTCCGAGGAGGTTGCCGATGAGACGCTGAAGGCCGCAGTCGAAGAAAAGGGATATACGGTCGTCGCAGTTGACTAGTGCAAACGATAAAAGAATGTGATAGAATATATTAGGCAAAGCGAGGTATACGCTTTATCTTATTTCGATTGAATTCGACAAGGAGGAATACCAATGATTGCAAAGAGTATGGCGCCTTTCCTCGAAGGCAGCTCGGTTATCCGTGCAATGTTCGAAGAGGGAAAGAAGATGGCAAAGGTTTACGGTGCAGAGAATGTCTATGACTTCTCGGTAGGAAACCCGGGACTGAACCCGCCGAAGGAAGTCAAGGAAGCCATCAATTACATCAACAACGAAATGGATCCACACCTGGTTCACGGTTATATGGCGAACGCAGGTTATGAGTCGACGCGTCAGGCTGTTGCTGACAACCTGAACAAGAGATTCGGCGGAGACTTCACGTTTGAGAACATCATCATGACGGTTGGTGCCGGTTCTTCGATCAACGTCCTCATGAAGACGATCTTCGACCCTGGCGACAAGCAGGTCGTATTCTCGCCTTATTTCGTAGAGTATGCTAACTGGGCTCGCAACTACGGTGCTGAGACGGTTGTCGTTCCGACGAAGGAAGAGAACAACTTCGAGCCGGATGCAGAGGGCCTCAAGGCGGTCCTCGATGAGAAGGTCAAGGTCGTCATCATCAACAACCCGAACAACCCGACGGGCGCTATCTATTCCGAGGAGAGCATCAAAGCTGTTGCTGAGGTTCTCAAGGAAGCAGAGAAGGAGTTCGGTCACCCGATCTACATCATCTCCGATGAACCGTATCGTGAACTCGTTTATGTTGACAAGAAGGTTCCGTACATTCCGGACCTCTATGACAACACGCTCATCGCTTATTCGTGGTCGAAGTCGCTGTCCCTCCCGGGCGAGCGTATCGGATACATTGCTGTTCCGAACAAGTCGGACAACGCGGAGGAGTTCGTTGCTGCTGCTATCGTAGCTAACCGTGTTTGCGGAGATACGAACGCTCCTTCCTTGATGCAGCTCGTTGTTGAGCGCTGCATGGATGCTCAGGTCGATGTTCCTTACTATGAGAAGAACGCTAAGGATCTCTACAAGATCGTTACGGACGCAGGATTCCGGGCAGTTGTACCTCAGGGTGCATTCTACCTCTGGGTCAAGTCGCCGGTTGAGGATGAGAAGGTCTTCGTTGCTAAGGCGAAGGAGCACAGAATCCTCCTCGTACCTGGCAGCGCATTCGCATATCCTGGTTACGTTCGTCTTTCGTTCTGCATCTCGAACGAGACGATTCAGCGTTCCAAGGAGTCCTTCGACGAGCTGGGTAAGGATTTCTTCGGCAAGTAAAGTCGCCGAATCATGGACGATTCCGAACCGAATAAGGTATAATGAGGACGGGGCACGACCCCGTCCTTTTTTCGCTTGAATCATTCGGAGGGATAAACAATGAAGAAAGATAAGAACATCGGCGCGGCCTTCTGCGATGCGGCAGCGCTGATTGATAAGATGCAGCGAATCGGCATCCTCTGCGCACTGGAGGTCGAGCTGGAAGATATTCTGAAGGAAGTGCAGGGTGTCTCGAAGGAGGAGGTTTACGGCTTCACCTTCTATGAGGGCTTCCTGCATCGCTGCCCGGTCGTCCTCACCTTCTGCGGCGTCGGCAAGGTCAATGCGGCGCGGGGAACGCAGATGATGATCGATCGCTATCATCCGGCATGCATTCTGAACAGCGGCATTGCAGGCGGTCTTCGCGAGGATCTCAAGATCGGCGATATCGTCGTGGCGGAGGATCTCGTGCAGCATGATTTTGATGCGACGGCCTTCGGGTATGCGAAGGGATATCTCTGTACGGGTGAGGATTCGACGAAGCCGACGCTCTTTACGGCGGATGAGCATCTCTCGTCGTTGCTCCTTCGTGCGGCAGAGGAGAAGGGCGCACCGCACCATGCGGCGATGGGACGTATCGCGACGGGCGATATTTTCGTCTCCGGGAAGGAGAACAAGAAGGCCGTGAAGGATCAGTTCGATGCGGCGGCCTGTGAGATGGAGAGCGCGGCGGTCGCTCAGGTTGCGCAGTATTCCAGCATCCCGTTCGGCATCCTGCGCGTCATTTCGGATTGTGCGGACGGCACGCAGACCGAGGAATATGAGCAATTCGAGGTCGAGACGGCGCACGCCTCGGCAGCCATTCTCTGTCGTTTCATAGAGCTGATCGGCGCCTAATATCGTAGGAAATACAAGTATGGACAGAGTCGTCCGGCTCCGGCCGGACGTTTTCCGTAAGAGAGAGAAATTATGCTGAAGAACGATACGAATCAATTATCTATTTGGGAGACCGGGGGAACGGAGAGCACGGAGCCGCTGGCCGCACGCATGCGACCGCGCGATCTCGATGAATTCGCGGGTCAGCGCCATTTGATCGGCGAGGGGCGGATCCTCACGCGCCTGATTGAGCAGGACCGCGTGCCTTCGATGATCTTCTGGGGGCCGCCGGGTGTCGGTAAGACGACGCTGGCGGAGATCATTGCGAGCCGGACGAAGGCGCAGTTCATTCGCTTCTCGGCGGTGACGAGCGGGATCAAGGAGATCCGCAATGTCATGCAGCAGGCGGATCAGTTCGCGCGATTCGGGGAGCGGACGATTGTCTTCATCGATGAGATCCATCGCTTTAATAAGGCGCAGCAGGATGCCTTCCTGCCTTTTGTGGAGAAGGGCAGCATCACGCTGATCGGCGCGACGACGGAGAATCCGTCCTTTGAAGTGAACGGCGCTCTTCTTTCGCGCTGCAAGGTCTTCGTCCTCAAGGCGCTGGAGACGGAGGATATCCTGGCGCTCCTTCGCCGCGCGGTGAAGGATCCCCGCGGATTCGGGAACGAACGCCTCGATATCACGGAGGAGATGCTCGGCATGATTGCGGCCTTCGCGAACGGGGATGCCAGGAATGCGCTCACAACGCTGGACATGGTCGTGATGAACGGCGAGCGGGATGAGGACGGCGTTATCCGGATTACGGAGGATACGCTCGAGCAATGCATCTCCAAGAAGTCGCTCCTCTATGATAAGAATGGCGAAGAGCATTATAATCTCATCTCGGCGCTTCATAAGTCGATGCGAAATTCGGATCCGGATGCGGCGGTCTATTGGCTGGCGCGCATGCTGGAGGCCGGCGAGGATCCGCTCTATATCGCACGCCGCGTGGCACGGTTCGCCTCGGAGGATGTCGGCCTTGCCGACCCGCAGGCGCTTCCGCTCGCCATCGCTGCGTACCAAGCCTGCCATTTCATCGGCATGCCGGAGTGCTCGGTCCATTTGACGGAAGCGGTGGTCTATCTCTCACTGGCACCGAAGTCCAATGCGATGGAGTCGGCTTATTTTGCGGCGAGAGACGATGCGCTCAAGGAGCTCGCGGAGCCGGTGCCGCTCCATATTCGTAACGCACCGACGTCACTGATGAAGGACCTCGGATACGGCGAAGGGTATCGCTATGCGCATGATTATGAAGATAAGCTGACGACGATGGAATGCTTGCCGGAGCATCTTCGCGGCAGGAAGTATTATCGCCCGACCGATCAGGGGACGGAGCGGCGCTTTCGGGAGCGGAAAGAGCAGATCGAGCGATGGAAGGAAGAGCATCGCCGTCAAGAGAAAAATGCGCAGGAAGCGGCGAAGCGTTAGGGAAGCGTCTTTGTGAAATGAGTGTAAAATCTCGCCGGACGGCGTGACAAACGTCTTTTTGACTGGTATAGTGGGCATGAATGATTAAATTAGCAATATTTCAAATACCAGGAAGGAGTTGGTACTATGGCAGAATCTACAGCAGTTACGCCGGCACAGAAGCGCATTGCGCTCATCGCACACGATCATATGAAGGATGCGATGGTACGTTGGTGCAGAGTCAATAAGGAGACGCTTTCGCGTCATTTTCTCTGCGGAACGGGCACGACGGCTCGTCTCATCGCAGAGAATACAGGGCTTCCGGTCGAGGCGCTCAAGAGCGGCCCGTTCGGCGGCGACCAGGAGGTCGGTGCCCGCATTGCGGAAGGCATGATCGATATGGTCATCTTCTTCAGTGATCCGCTGGAGGCACAGCCGCACGATCCGGACATCAAGGCACTTCTTCGTATCGCCAATGTTTACGATGTTCCTTTTGCGAACAACCGCGCGACGGCGGATTTCTTGATTACGAGCCCGTTCATGAATGAGAAGTATGAGCGCGTCGTCGAGAATTACGATAAGATGAATGCGAAGAGACTGGCGACGATCCAGAAGGAGATCGACGAAGGCGATAAATATTATACTTCCGGCAGATAACGATCGGAGGTGACGAAAGGACAGGCAGATGGCGGACGGAAGATGGGTCATGACGCGTGAGGAGCTGAATAAGGCCGCAGGCAGCATGGAGGTTCCGACCGGCGAAGCTCTCCCGCATGACGGGGAAGAGCGTGCCGTCGACTTTCGCGGCCGTGAGTACGGCGATACGGAGGACCATCGCTGCGCCTTCTGCGGTTCATCCGATGTCCAGGAGGGCTTCGGCGGATACGGACCGGGTCTTGCGTATGAAAGCGTTCGCTGCCGGGTCTGCGGCGGGCGGACGAAGTTCATCCTGAAGGATGAGGATCATCGCTATTTTGAATAAGGTCGATAGAGAGCAAATCCCTGCACGAAGGTGCAGGGATTTTTTTATGAAGAGAGAAAGGGAAGAATCGTGCCGATTTCGTGAAGAGAGCGTCACAGCTTGACCGTGCGGGGCGTGCGCGGTGTGATATAATAAATAAATCAGAGTCTGACAGAAAGAAGGATAGATCGAATATGACGAAAGTAGATATTTTTTCGGGTTTCCTCGGTGCGGGGAAGACGACGTTGATCCGCAAGCTGATAGAGGAGGCTTACGGAGAGGAGAACCTCGTTCTGATCGAGAACGAGTTCGGCGAGATCGGAGTGGATCGAAGCTTCCTTGAGAATACGGGGATCCAGATCAATGAGATGAGCGCCGGATGCATTTGCTGCACGCTGGTCGGCGATTTCGGCAAGGCGCTGCGAGAGGTGATTGAGACGTATCATCCGGATCGCATTTTGATCGAGCCGTCGGGTGTTGGCAAGCTGTCGGATGTCATCATCGCGGTGCAGGATCTTCACCTGGACGAGATCGTCCTGAACGGATTCACGACGGTCATCGATGCGAAGAAGTGCAAGATGTATATCAAGAACTTCGGAGAGTTCTATAAGAACCAGGTGGAGCATGCAAGCTCGCTGATTCTGAGCCACACGAAGGGGCTCTCACAGGAGAAGCTGGATGAATGCATCGCACTGCTTCGCGAGATCAATCCGGAGGCGTCGATGGTCACGACGGACTGGGATGCGATCGACGGCAAGAAGATTCTCGAGGTGATGGAGGAGAAGAAGACGCTCTCGTCCGAGCTGGAGCATCTCCGGGAGGAGGCGTATCGCGAGCAGGCAGAGCACGAGCATGAACACGAACATGAGTGCCGCTGCCACGACCATGAGCACGAGCATGAACACGAACATGAGTGCCATTGCCACGACCATGAGCACGAGCATGAACACGAACATGAGTGCCGCTGCCACGACCATGAGCACGAGCATGAGCACGAACATGAGTGCCGCTGCCACGACCATGAGCATGAGCACGAACACGAACATCATCACCACCATCATCACGGTCATGCCGCGGATGAGGTCTTTGATACCTTCGGCGTGGAGACGGCGCATGTCTATACGAGAGAGAGCATCGAACAGGTACTGCTCGCATTGCAGGATGAGGAATCCTACGGAACCGTTCTTCGTTCGAAGGGCGTCCTGGCCGGAGAAGAGTGCTGGTATGAGTTCGACTATGTTCCGGGCGAGCCGGAGGTCCGTGAGCGCAAGGAGGCGGAGACGACCGGCATGATATGCGTCATCGGCGTCGGCCTCAAGGAGAAGGAGATTAAGGAGCTGTTCGGCATATGAGAGAGAAACCGGTTTATCTGTTTAACGGATTCCTCGGATGCGGCAAGACGACCTTCATCATGGATACGCTGAGTACGCCGGACTTCGGCGCCGGGGAGAAGACGCTGCTCCTGCTCTGCGAGGAGGGCGAGGTCGAATATGATACCTCGAAATTCTGCGATGAGGTCCATATCGTGCGCATCGAGGAGGAGTCCGACCTCACGGAGGCGAGGCTGAACGGCATTGCCTCGCGGTACAAGTTTGACCGCGTCCTCGTCGAGTATAACGGTATGTGGATGACGGATACGCTCTTTCAGAGCATGCCGCGCAACTGGATCATCGCGCAGGAGATGACCTTTTTCGATGCGAATACCTTCCTGCTCTATAATCAGAACATGAGACAGCTCGTTTTTAACAAGATGCAGACGGCGGAACTCGTCGTCTTCAACCGCTGTACGCACGGATTCGACAAGATGGCCTTCCATCGCGAGGTGCGCGTGGCGAATCGCCGCTCCACCATCCTCTATGAATACGGCCCTTATGATATCGAGCGCGATGAAATTGAAGATCCGCTGCCTTTCGATAAGGAGGCCGCTCGCTTCACCGTCAAGGATGAGGATTATGCGGAATGGTATCGCGATATCAACGAGAAGCAGGATGATTACGAGGGCAAGGTCATCACGGTGAAGGGGCGCGTCGCCAAGACGCCGGAACTCGAAGCGAATAAGTTCGCCTTCGGAAGGCACGTGATGACATGCTGTGTTGAGGACATTCAGTTCTGCGGCCTGATTGCGGTATCGACGGAGGCCGAGTCGTTTAAGAACGGCGAGTGGGTGGCCGTCACGGCGAAGGTCAAGAATGTTCCGGAACGCGCATACGGCGAGGTCGGTCCCGTCCTCTACTGTCAGAGCGTGAAGCGCTGCGATCCGGCCGATCCGGAGGTCGCGACCTTCTATTAAAGGAGGGGCTGAGAAAAGCAGCTCCGGATCAGCGGACAAGAGAATCAGGCAATAAAAAAGCATGGCCGAATGGATATGAATGACGCATAGAAAATACCCTCCTTACCGGATGCCCGGTAAAGAGGGTACATATCAAAGCGGTCATGCTTTTCCTATTCCCGAAAGAATGATTACTTCTTGAGGCAAACACCCTCGCAAGCCTTGCCGACGCAAGCAGCATTACCCTCGTCCGTGTCGAGGTGAACAACGCTGCAAGGTCCGCCGATACGAACGATGACATCGTCGAACGTGAGCGCACGGCCGAGTCCCGTGTCGATGTGGAGCTGAATAACCTCATTCTGCTCAACGCCGAAGTTCTTGGCATCCTCCTCCGTGAGGTGAGCGTGGCGCTGTGCGATGATGCAGCCGGCATCCGTCGTGATCTCATTGCCGTTCTCAGCAACGATCTTGATTCCCGGGGTATCCTCGAGGTGACCCGACAGTCTGATCGGCGGGTTGACACCGAGGGAACGAGCGTCCGTAGCAGCGAGCTCGATCTGCGTAGCCTTACGAGCCGGTCCGAGAATAGCAACGCGCTCCATCGAACGCTTCGGGCCGACGAGCGTGACTCTCTCCTCAGCGACGAATCCGCCGGCGATGTCCTTCTTGACCTTGAGTTCATAGCCCTCGCCGAACAGCTTCTCAACATCCGCCTGCGAAAGGTGGACGTGGCGAGCACTGACTTCAACATTTACCTTGAGTTCACTCATTTCTGAATACCTCCCTTATATTCCTGTGCGTATAGTCCGTTAATTCGGTCCATATGTAATAGTATATCATATTCTCCGGAGAAAAGTGGATTTTTATTCTCCGGAAAGGCTCATACGAAAATACTTGATCATATAGGAATCGGCAGAAATTTTACACGAAAAACAGAAAAAAATTCTAGTGAAAGGTCTGTCAATATGCTATGATAATCGAGTTCGAGTTAAAAAAGACTATCACAGAAAATTTTAAAGGAGAGATATCGATGAAGGGAGTTACGACGGATAAGCGGCTGCTGAGACGCCGCGTATTCGAGGAAGTCGCAAGATTGGCTTATGAGAACGGCGGTCCGGAGGAGTTGGATGCTCTGCCGTACAAGATCGTACCGCTGACGGAGGAGCCGTTCCGCGATACGCTCTATCTGGAGCGTGCCATTGCCGGCGAGCGTGTTCGTGCGGCCATGGGCATGTCTCTTCGTCCGATTGATAAATATACTCCGACCTCGTACGGCAGCGACCTCAGCATGATCGGCGAGAAGTATTATGAACCGCCGCTGATCGACATCATCAAGATTGCCTGCAACCGCTGCCCGGAGAAGCGCGTCATCGTCACCGATGCCTGCCAGGGTTGCCTGGAGCACCCGTGCAAGGAGATCTGTCCGAAGGACTGCATCTCCATCGTCAACGGTCGCTCGGTCATCGACCAGGAGAAGTGCATCAAGTGCGGTCGCTGCATGACGGCTTGCTCGTATTCGGCTATTATCAAGCAGGAGCGCCCGTGCAGCAAGGCCTGCGGCGTCGGCGCCATTCATTCTGATGAGCACGGCCATGCGGAGATCGATCAGGACAAGTGCGTCTCCTGCGGTATGTGCCTCGCGAGCTGCCCGTTCGCGGCCATCGTCGATAAGGGGCAGATCTATCAGGTCATCCGAGCCATGGAGGAGGGCGCGGACGTCTATGCCATCATCGCTCCGGCCATCGCCGGCCAGTTCGGCAAAAGCCTGACGGATACGAAGATGCTGGAGGCCTTCGGCATTCTCGGCTTCAAGGATGTCGCAGAAGTTGCCGTCGGCGCGGATCTCTGCACGATCGAGGAGGCAGAGCACTTCCTCCGCGAGGTTCCGGAGCATCTCCCTTTCATGGGCACGAGCTGCTGCCCGGCCTGGTCCATCATGGCGAAGAAGAATTTCCCGGAATATGCGGAGACCATCTCCATGGCGCTCACGCCGATGGTCCTCACGGCCCGTCTCATCAAGAAGAGAAATCCGGGCTGCAAGGTCTGCTTCATCGGACCGTGCCTCTCGAAGAAGAACGAGGCGAGCCGCCGTACGGTCAAGAGCTTCGTCGACTTCACGCTGACCTTCGAGGAGGTGGCCGGCATGTTCGCTGCGAAGAATGTCGACTTCGATGCGCTGGAGGAGAAGGAGCCGCTTCGTAAGGCGAGCAGCGACGGATACGGCTTCGCGAGAAGCGGCGGCGTCGCGCAGGCGGTTGTGAATCACATCCACAAGACGCATCCGGATCGCGAGGTCAAGGTCGCGCGCGCGGAGGGTCTCGCGGAGTGCAAGAAGATGATGATGCTCGCGAAGGCCGGCAAGTATGACGGTTATCTGCTCGAGGGCATGGCTTGCCCGGGCGGATGCATCGGCGGCGCAGGCACCATGCTCCCGCTCCAGAAGGCCGATTATCACCTCGGCGTTTCGCAGGAGGAGGCCGGCATCGAGAATTCCATCGACAGCCAGTTCGCCGATTGGCTCCCGACGGTCGAGAATCTCGAAAAGGAATATTTCGAAGCGGAAGCGGCCGTCAACAAGAATTAATAGGTATGTCCTATAAAAAGCGGATGCCCGAGTGACGGGCATCCGCTGCTTTTTGTATCCTTATTTGTAATGACTCAATTCGCCGAAGACGTATAAGCGCGATAAAGCGCCGGGGAGACGGAGGCCTTGATCTCTTCGTAGACGTCCTCGGAGGCGGCAATCATCTCTGAGCGGAGCTCCGGCGAGAGCGTGAGAATCTCGGTCCCGCTCTCTTCGATGATCGCTTTTCGTTCTTCGATCCTGCTGAGAGAGGTCTCTCTGGCATAAGCCGTGGCTGCCTCCGCCGCGGCGAGGACGACGGAGCGGTCCTCTTCGGAGAGGGCATTCATGAAATCCTCCGAGGTGATGAGCGTCAGGAGGTGCGGCAGGTGGTTCGTCTCGATGACATAATCCTGCTGCTCGTAGAGGCGGTTCGAGACGATGACTTCATACGGGTTCTCCTGGGCGTCAATGGTATGCTGCTGGAGTCCGATATAGACCTCGGAGAAGCTCATCGGGAGCGGGCTCGCGCCGAGCGCCTTCCAGAAGTCGAGATGATAAGGATTCTCCATGGTTCGGATTTTCTGTCCGCGAAAGTCCTCGAGGGAGGTGATGCGCTTATCGGTAGTCATGACGCGGAAGCCCTGGTCGGCGATGCCGAGGAGGCGGTAGCCGCCGTCCGTGTAGACCTGATCCAGTTCGTGCATGAAGCTTTTATTGTCGATGCGCGCGTACAGTTCGTCGGTGTCGGTGAATACGCAGGGAAGATCGAAGACCGCGAGGTCCTCCATGAAGGCGACCTGCGGGGCGGTATTCTGGATGATGAAGGGGATGTCGGCGTCCGCGCAGGATTCGAGGAGCTCGCGGTCGCCGCCGAGGGAGGAATTCGGATAGACGGTGACGGTGATGCGGCCGCCGCTTCGCTCATGAACCTCCTCGGCGAAGCGTTCGGCATAGAGCTGCGTGACGGTGTCCTCCGGGCTCGCGGTCGCAAGCGGCCAGTGACAGCTCTTCGCGGCCTTCTCCGCCTGTGTCTCTCCGCTGCAGCCCGTCAGGAGGAGCGAGGCGAGCAGCACAAGAAGGAAGAGGGCGGGGAGCCTTCTTCTTGATGCATGCTGTTTGGAGCAGCCTTCCGCTGAGGCCGCTTTTTGCACGAAAAAGTGATGGATCTTCATGAACACTCCTTAGAGCAAAGCGAGAGAAAGCGAAGGAATGAAGGTCAGGAGGAGCAGCGCGAGGAGGAAGCAGAAGATCATCGGGAGCGCATGCTTCACGATGGTCATGATAGGGATGTCGGTCAGCGAGGAGGCGACGAAGAGGTTGACGCCGACCGGCGGTGTGACGAAACCGATGGCGAGGTTGACGACCAGGATGACGCCGAAATGGATCGGATCCATGCCGACGGCAGCGATGATGGGGAGCAGAATCGGCGTGAGGATGAGGATGGCAGGGGTCGTATCCATGACCATGCCGACGAGGAGAAGGAAGGCGTTCAGGAGGAGCAGCAGGAGAATCGGATTCTCGATGCCGTCCGCGAGGCGCAGGCTCAGGGTCTGCGGGACCTCCATGAGCGTCAGGACGCGCGAGAAGGCGGTGCTGACGGCGAGGAGGAAGAGGAGCGGCGCAAAGGTGCGAACGGCTTCGCCGAGGAGCGACGGGAGATCGCGCCAGGTGAGGGTGCGGTAGAAGAATATGCTGATGATGAGCGCATAGAAGACCGAAATGGCGGCCGCTTCGGTCGGCGAGGTGATACCGCTGTAAATGCAGCCCAGAATGATGACCGGGCAGAGGAGCGAGAGGAAGCCCTCGCGGAATACGGAGCGGAAGCCGCGCGCGTGAAGGCGGTCCATCTCCGCATCGATGCGCTCGCGATCCTCGCCGTGGATGCGGCAGTGGATGTAGACATAGATCATGAGAATGCCGCCGATGAGGAGCCCCGGGATGATGCCGGCGATGAAGAGGTCGCTGACGGAGCTTCCCGAGGCCATACCGTACATGATGAAGGGAATGCTCGGCGGAATGATGACGCCGAGGCCGCCGGCGACTGCGACGACTGAGGTGATGAAGTTCTTCTCGTATCCGAGGGAGAGGAGAATCGGTATGCTCATGCTGCCGACTGCAGCGACCGTCGCCGGTGCGGAGCCCGAAATCGCGCCGTAGAAGAGGCAGGTGACGATGACGGCGCACGGCATGCCGGCCGTGCGATGACCGAAGAAGTAAGAGAAGATATCAAAGAGGCGCTTCGAAATCCCTCCGCGCGCCATGAGGATGCCCGAGAGGATGAACATGGGAATCGCGAGGAGCGGGAAGGAATCGAGGCCGCTGACCATCGAGCGGATGAGATATTTGGCGCTGACAGCGAAGTTCGGGTCGAAAACGGTCGGAAGGACCGAGGCGATGCCGAGCGAAAAGGCGATCGGCACGGCGAGGACCAAGAGCAGCGCGAAAAGGGCGAAAAGAACGAGCGGCGACATTACCGGACCTCCTTTCGCGGGCGGAGCGCACGAACGATTCGCTCGAGGAGGCGAAGAATCATGAGAAGGCAGCAGACGAACGGCGCCGCCTGGATGAAGACCATGGGAATCCCGCAGGCCGGCGAGACCTGGCCGCTCGTCACCGCAGAGATCATATAAGACGCGGCAAACGGCAGGAGATAGAGGAAGAAAACCAGGACGGTCGTGTATCCGATCAGCCGGAGTCCGCGCGCCTTCCCCTCGGAGAGGAAGTGCGGGAGGATATCCGTCTTGATGGAAAGCCCCTTGGCGCAGCAGAAGCTGACAGAGAGAAAACCGCTCCAGATGAAGAGATAGCGCGTCAGCTCCTCCGACCACGAGAGGGAGACGTGAAGCACATAGCGGCAGAAAACCTGGACGAGCATGAGCACCGCCATGAGCGCCAGGAGCAGCATCAGCAGATATTCTTCCAGATGTTCATCGAGTGTATGAAGAATTCGTTTCATAAGTGCCTTTCTCGGAATTCGCATAAAAGCCGTCTGCCCGTCGCATCAGGCCTTCGTATAAAAGCCGTCCTCGAGTCTTCGGCAGACGGCTGCTTCACCCTCCTTCCGTAGATCTTCATGAACCTGAAGGAGGGCGCGGTGAAGGAGAGGGACGGAGAGCTGTCCCGGCGCGGAGCTCCCTCCGACGGATCCGAAGGTGATCGCGGAGCCGTAGATTTCGCTGCCGATGCGGCTTCGGGTGCCGAGGACGCCCATCGAGATCATCAGGAAGGGGCGGCTTGCCTGCTCCTTCCATCGCTCGCTTGCCCGGAGGAGGGTGCGGACATCGCCTTCTGTCTTCGGCATGACGGCCAGCTTCGTCATATCGGCGGCACTTTCTTCCATCTGATTCATGCAGTCGAGGATTT
>CASEEM010000040.1 GCA_949286985.1 uncultured Eubacteriales bacterium | reverse complement strand
CCGGAACGAAAATGCCAAGGGCTGACTGGAAATTAGTGTCCAAAACTGTATTTCCCATCCCTTCAAGCACTTGTGAGCAGGCCGCTATTGGCGCATACTTTACATCGCTCGACAACCTTATCACCCTTCATCAGCGTAAGTAAATTTTAGGACTCCGAGGAATAATTCTTTAGAAGAAACCTTCCTGATTCCTCAAATAGTTATCTTTTGCCGACAGCGTAAGCCGGCAGATAATTCCAATAGTCAATTTCATGCACAGGGCATCATTTGAACGTCATTTACGGTCGTCACCGAGTCTCGCTTATTTGCTCTCCCTATGTCCGGAAAAGAGCAGCTGCATCCTCTTATGAGGATGCAGCTTTTTCCTTAACCCTTATTCATGCAGGAGGATCTCCATCGTAATCTTGACCCATCCGTTGTCGAGTTCCTTCTCCTTGATCCTTCCGAACAACATCTTGCCGGCGTCCATGAGGCGCGCGAAGACGACATTGTCCTTGCGCGGGACGTAACCGATTTTCGTGCCGCTTGCCGTCTTGACGACGATTGCCTTCTCGTCATACGGATTATTCGGTTCGCGGTAAAAGCTGAGCCGCTCGCCGATTTCGAGCTGCGGCTCGAGCTCTTCGATGCCCGGAACGTGCATCGTCCCGGCGACATGGGTCTCAAAGAGCATAATATCGTGTTCGAAGGGCTTCGGGATGACAAGTCCGCCCTCTCCGTGCAGCGCACTGACCAGGCCCGATTCACCGGTTTTAATCATTTCTCCCATAACATAACCTCTTATATTCTACTGAAGCAGCGACTCGACCCGCTCGCGGTATCGCTTCTCCTTCTCGCGATACTCTGTCAGAAGAGTCTCATATTCTTCTCTTTTCGCTCGGAACTTCTCCTTATCCTCGAGGATCTCTCGCATCGTATATGGATATTTCGACTTGACCTCCTCTGTCTTATCCTCGATGGTCTCCAGCGACTTCTCGATGCGCACCTTCTCCTCGCGAAGAAGGGTCATCGGGTCCTTATTCTCCGCATCGACGTCCTGCCTGCCGCTGACGATGGAATGGATCAGACGAATCATCGCGAGGTCGCCGTGCTCATAAGCGCGAACAGCATTATGAAAGAGTTCCATTCTCTCCTGCGACTGATTCGGATGAAGATCCGGGTGAAGCGCCTTCACGATGCTGCGATAGAGCTTCTTGATCTCTCTGTCATCCGCATCCGAGAGCCGTTTCTTATCGCCGTACTCAATGGCCTTGTTGATCTTGCCTATCATCTCATCGAGCTGCTGCTGATAGACGAGAAATTCTTCTTCCAGAACGGCTTCGATCTCGGTTGCATTCACTGGCTCCTGGCGGTTGATGCGGGCTTGAATGAGGTCGACCTTTCGCATCAGGCGGCGCACGATGCACTCGGTCTCGAAGATCTGATATTCCAATCCGCCGAGCTCGCGCAGGTATTCTGCTTCGATGTTCTTGCAGACGACCAGGCGAAGTTCATCATATTCATAGAGGCGCATCGAGAGCTCGGTCTTGAGCCTTTCGACCTCCTTCTTCAGCTTCTCGTAATCCGGAAAGAGGATGACATTATTCTCGGTGGTATTCTCTCTGTTCTTGATATCGGTTTCGTCGCTCATCGACAGTTTCCTTCCGTTTCCATGTTCCTATGTCACATTTTAACATGATTAGTGAAAAGTGAAAACGGCAAGGAGCAATTGCTATGTCAGGAAAGTGCGCCATTAAAGCACAAAGACCGCTTCCTCCATGAGGAAGCGGTCTTTTTTCACTACATCAAGAATTTACTTATTGATCGCCCAGAACGCAACATCAACGATAAACAAGACGGCGAGAACTCCGACCAATACATTATAGGCCTTCGCCGGCATCTTCGTCGAAATCTTCTCGAAGAGCGGCTGCAGCAAATAGAGGAATATCATGCCCCCGATGCCGAAGCGGATGCTCGGGTTCAGCGCGATGCGCCCCTGAAAGTTATACGAGAATCTCGTATAATCCCACAGCCATTCGCCCGTCGTATACTCCATAATATAGCTGCCGATCAGCTCCACCGCCGTCGTGATGACCACGATGCCGATGAATACGAGAAGCGGCGTGATAGAAATGCTGCCGACACGGATCTTCTTCTTCTGAAGCCCGCGCAGCGAGAAGATGAGGATGAGCGCGCCGAAACCGTAGATGACGCACCACGGTCCGAAGAGCACACCGCGGTTCGAGAATCCCCAGCGATAGATGAAGACCTCAAGAACGACCTCATAGACCCATCCGAGCATGGAATACATCATGAAGTAAAAGAAATAATCCTGCAGAGACTTCCGCATTTGCTTCATAGATAACCTCGCTTTCTGTCCCGTTCCTTTATACACTATGGCGCGAGAAAGTGAAAGCCCTAAATTTTATAAATACATTACGACCCTTCGTGTGCGGCGATAAACTTTTCCGTGCGCCGCACCCCGGTTCTTCGCGCAAAAAAAGAGCAGTCCCGCGGGACTGCTCTTTGCTTTGAATGATTTGATCAATACAGCTTCGCGCCGGCCGGGATATTATCGTCCAGCATGAGAAGATTCAAGAGTTCCTCGTCGCCCTCCTGACAGACCGCGCTGATCAGCATACCCTCCGACGGGATGCCCATCATCTTGCGCGGCGGCAGGTTCGTGATAGCAACGCAGGTCTTGCCGATGAGCTCCTCCGGCTCATACGTATCGTGAATGCCGGAGAGAATCGTACGCTCCTTGCCGCTTCCGTCATTCAGTTTGAACTCGAGCAGCTTCTTCGACTTCGGTACGGCCTTGCAGTCAAGGACCTTGACGACGCGGAAGTCCGACTTGCTGAAGGTCTCGAAATCGACAAAGTCCTCAAAGAGCGGCTCGATCTTCACCTTCGAGAGATCGATCTTGTGCGGCTCCTTCGTCTCCGCAGCTGCACCCTCCTTCTTCAGAGAATCGAGCGGCTTCATGACCGGGAAGAGCTGGACGTCACGGATGGTCGAGGCGCCCGTAAGGAGCATGACCAGACGGTCGACACCGATGCCGAGTCCGCCCGTCGGCGGAAGGCCGACCTCGAGTGCGTTGACGAAGTCTTTATCCATCGGATGGGCTTCATCGTCCAGACCGAGATCGAGCTCACGCTGCTGCTCGGCGAAACGCTCGTACTGATCGATCGGGTCGTTCAGCTCGGAGAAGGCATTCGAGAGCTCCCATCCGTTGATATAAGCCTCGAAGCGGCGCGTGATGCGCGGATCGCGCGGATCCTTCTTCGCGAGCGGCGAGACCTCGATCGGATGTCCCGTCAGGAAGACCGGACCGTCGAGCAGTCCCGGTACGTCCTCGCAATATTCATCGAACATCTCGGCAATGATCTTGCCGCGCGTCCACTTCTTGACCTCTTCGGCATCCATGCCGTACTTGATGGCGGCCTCGCGCGCTTCCTCATCGCTGTCGATCTTATCGAACGGAATGCCCGTGATGCGGCAGACCGTTTCCGTCATATCGATCTTGTTCCACGGCGGCGTGACGTCGAAGGTCTTGCCTTCGTACGTGATGATCGGCGTACCGTTGACCTCCATGGCGCACTGGTAGACGATCTGCTCCATGATGTCCATGACGCTCTCGAGGTTGCCGTAAGCCATGTAGCACTCCATCGACGTGAACTCCGGGCTGTGGTTCTTGTCCATACCCTCGTTGCGGAAGACCTTGCCGAGCTCATAGACGCGGTCGAGGCCTCCGACGATGAGTCTCTTGAGCGGCAGCTCGAGAGAGATACGGAGACGAAGGTCGAAGTTCAGCGCATTGTGGTGCGTATTGAACGGACGTGCATTCGCGCCGCCCGCAATGGTCTGAAGGACCGGCGTCTCGACCTCGAGGAATCCGTAATCCTCTTCCAGGACCTCACGGATCTTCTTGACGATAGCCGCGCGCTTGCGGAACGTCTCGCGGACATCCTCATTGACGATGAGGTCGACATAGCGCTGACGATAACGAAGATCCGTATCGACGAGACCGCTCCACTTGTCCGGGAGGACCTGCAGCGACTTGACGAGCAGCGTCAGCGACTGAACATGAACAGAGATCTCATCCGTCTTCGTCTTAAAGACCGTGCCGGAGAGTCCGACGATATCGCCGATATCATACGTCTTGAAAATCTTGTACTCCTCGGCGCCGATGTCATCGCGTCGGACGTAGCACTGAATGCGGCCCTGCTTATCCTGCAGATCGAAGAAGGCCGCTTTGCCCATGATGCGCTTGCTCATGATACGGCCGGCCATATGGACCTCGACGTCCTCCATAGCCTCAAAATTATCACGGATGTCCTTGCTGTGCGCCGTGACATCGTACGTCTCCTCGACGAACGGATCGCGGCCCGCTTCGCGGAGCTCCTTGAGCTTCTCGCGGCGAATCGCACGCTGTTCGCTGATGTCTTCTTGGTTCAATTCCGGTCTGTCCGGAGCGGAATCGTTCTTACTCATGTATCTTCCTCCTGTCCCCTTCCTTAATATACTTCGAGAACTTCATACTTCGCGGTGCCGTCGAGGACCGGGAACTCCAAAACATCTCCGACCTTCGCACCCATGAGGTGCTGACCGACGACCGAAACGTTCGAAAGCTTGCCGTTGAACGGATCGGCTTCCGTATTACCTACGAGCTTGTACGTAACCTCTTCATCATAAATGAGGTCGTGCAGCTTAACCGTGCGTCCCGTAGCGACGACGCCCTCGGCAACCATGTCATCCTCGACGATCTTCGCCGTGCGGAGTGCTGCCTCAATCGTTGCAATACGCTCCTCGGTCTCAGCCTGTGCGTCCTTCGCCGCATCATATTCTGCATTCTCGGAGAGGTCGCCGAACGAACGCGCCTCCTTGAGATTCTCTGCGTTCTCCTTACGGGTAACGGTGGTAAGATGTTCCAGCTCATCCTGGAGGGCTTGATATCCCTCACGGGTCATTTCATTTGCTTCCGTCATGGAATGAATACTCCTTTCTTTACGGCTGTCCGGCCGTTTCCATTCTAGTATTGTATCACAAAAGCAAGGCTCTTTTAGTATAAAAAGCCTTGCATTCCGCCATTTATTGAGAATTTTTTGTTATTTGACGTACTTCTTGACATTCTCGCTCGACGAGAGGTAAAGAAGCGCCGAATAACGGAGGTTGAAGGTGAGGATGTCGCCCACCTCGATATGGTCCTTCACGGCTTCCACATCGAGGATGGTATGGTCACCCGAAGCGCCGATGATCTCGATGCCCTTCCTCGTCGGAACGAGGTCGGCGATATCACCGTAATCGGCGCGGCCGATTGCAATGAGCGCGCGGCGGCGAATGCCGCGATCCTCATAGACCCCCTTCTTGCCGAAGGCGTCAACGCCGAGCGTACCGACCGGATGCGTCGGCTTGTCCTTCACCTCGACGACCTGCGCCTGCAGAGTGAACGGACGGCCGAGTCGGTCGATCTCCTCGAGGTCGTAGCAGACGCGAACGTCCTCAAGATCGCCGATCAGTGAAACGGCTCCGATGCGGAGCATGTTGATCTTCTCCGGCATATAACCGCGGTAGACGGCGAGAAGGCTCGAGCTGGCCCCACCCGAGACATATTCCAGCTCACGGCCGATATTGATCTCGATCTTCGCGGCGAGGTCGGCGAGTTCCTGCATCTTGTCCTCGGTCGGCATGACGGAGCCGTAGCAGCCGAGGTTCGTGCCGATGCCCGCGAGCGTGACATGCGCCAGCTCCTCCTCGACATAGAGCGCCGTCTGAAGCATCTCATCCTTGTCCCACCAGCCCTCGCGAAGATCGCCGAGATCCGCCATCAGGATGACCTTGAACTCCTTATCCTGCAGCGAGGCCTGGCGCTCGATAGCATCCAGCGTCGCACGCTCGCTGACCAGCGCGATATCCGCAACACGTATGAGCTCCGGAAGCTCCGAAAGCATCGGCACGCGGATCATCATCAAAGGGACCTCGATGCCGGCCTCACGGCAGCGAGCCAGCTGCTCGAGACGGGACGAGCCGATGATCGTGGCGCCGCCTTCGACGATGGCCTTCGTCGCTTCGACCCAGCCGCCGGCGCCCTTGATGATTCCGGCGATCTCGATGCCCTGACGGCCGCAGTCCTCGGTGAGGATGCGGACATTCTCCGTCAATGCGTCCCGGTCCATGACGAGCGCGGGGTATTTCCTGTTCTCCATAATCTATCCTTTCTTCGGTTGTCGCTGCAGGAAATAGCGAGATCGCTGCCGTTTCTTGAAAGCAGCGTCATTCCTGCCGAGGATGACATAGCACATGGAGCGCCGAGCCGGCGCTCCATGTTTTTGCATGACTTCCTGACTTCCTGTTTGCCCGCAGACAACCATTGGCTTATGCCATCTTGTTATCCTCGATAAAGCGGCGGATCTTCATCGCCGTCGTCTTGTTGAACTCGCGGCGTCTGACGATGACGTGCGTGATCTTCTTGAAGAGCGGCATGGTTGCATTCATCTTGTCGACGGCCTCATCGGCGAGCTGCTGGAGCTCCTGATCCGACGATTCCTCGATGGTCTTGCCGAGGCGATCCTGGACCTCTTCCGGATCGAGGCGAACGACGACGTAGATGCCGCGCTTCAGCGGATCCTCATTCTTCTCGTCGCCGTAGACCATGCATTCGCTGATGACCGGATTCTTCATGAGCTCGAATTCCAGCTCCTCCGGGAAGACGTTCTTGCCGTTTGCAGCGATGATGACATTCTTCTGGCGGCCCGTGATGAAGAGATAATTGTCCTCATCGAGGTAACCGAGGTCGCCCGTGTGGAACCAGCCGTCAATGATGACATTCTCCGTCGCCTCCGGTGCCTTGTAATAACCGAGCATGAGGTTCGGACCCTGGAAGCAGATCTCTCCGACGCCGTTCTCATCCGGATTATAGATCATACACTTGAGGAACGGGAAGAGATAACCGGCGCTGGCATTCTTGATGAATTCCTTCTTGTCCGGGTTGAGGGAGCAGATCGGCGCCGTCTCGGTAAGGCCGTAGCCCTGGACGGAGATGATGCCCATCTGGCCGAAGAAGTCCATAATGCTGCCGTCGATGGCTGCGCCGCCGACGATGAAGACGCGGATGCGTCCGCCGAACATGTCCGTAATCTGCTTCGTTGCCATCTTGGAGAGGTTGAGGCCGATCTTGCTCGTGACGCGATTCAGCTTGAAGACGGCCTTGAGCGTGCGCTCCTTGCCCTGCTTGCGGATCGTGCGCATGATCTTGTTGTAGAAATTCTCGAAGACCAGCGGTACGGCCAAGAAGACATGCGGACGAACCTCCTGCATGTCCTTGAGGATGTACTTGAGGCCGCGGCAGAAGGCGATCGTAGCGCCGCAGTAGGTGCCGATCAGCAGGGTTGCGGTGCATTCATACGAATGGTGAATCGGAAGGAACGAGAAGAAAATGTCTCCCGGATCGATCTTGATCATCGTCTGTGCCATCATCGCATCATAGCAAAGGCTCTTGTGCGTGAGCATGACGCCCTTCGAAGTGCCGGTCGTACCGGAAGTGAAGAGAATCTCCGCAACATCCGAGCCGAGAACCTGCGCGTCGAGGAACGAGCGATCACCCTCCTCAAGGAGCTGACGGCCGTGCTCTCTCAGCTTATGCCAGGAAAGAAGACCCTTCTCCTCGTCTTCGTGTTCGAGAATCGGTCCGCCGAGTTCCGGGCAGCGGCTGACGCCGTGCTCCTGGCGAGCGACCGTGATGACGTAGCGGAGCTTCGTCGTGCCCTTCTCCATGATGTTCTTGAAGATCTCATAATGCTTATCCATCGTGATGACGGCTTCGAGATCGCCGCCGATGACCAGCTTCTCGAGGTCGTCCTGGAAGAGCTCGCGGTCGAGCGGCGTGACGATGCCGACGCCGCCGACGATGGCATAATAGGACTCCGCCCACTCGTAGCAATTCTTGCCGATGACGCCGATGTGCGCACCCTTAAGTCCGAGGTCGATCAGCGCCGTACCGAGCGCCTGTACATCGTCCAGCACCTGTGCATAGGTGATATCCTGGAAAGGCGTGCTTGCCGAGAATTTCTGCTGGAACAGCGGCATCTCGCCGTAGAGCTCGGCGCTCGTCTCGAGGACGTCCTTGAGATCCGTGATCGGTCGTCTCCAGTGATACATGAGATGCGGATCCCCGCTCTCCTTGACGCGGTCCATATAGGACTGCATCTCTTCACGCTCGGCCTCCTTGGCCATCTTAAAAGCATCGGACGACATGGAAGCGCCCTTCAACAGTTCTGTGTCCATAAAAACCTCCCGGTTAAGCGCCGAAGCGCCTTATCATCAAATAAATAATTGGATATAATGCCACAATTATAGAAATTTTATCACTTCACCCGCGAAAAGTCAAAAACGGCCACCCGCAAAAGACGCTTCAAAGTGAAGAAAAGCCGTGAAAAAGCGGCAGAGCGTGTTATAATAATACGCGTGGATAAAGAATTAGGAGGCTCTCATGGATTATAAGATCAATATCGCCGGCCTCGAGCGCGATCTGCCGCTCTGCCGCGTTTCCGATGACTTTTATATCGCCGCATTCATTCTCTTCGGCGACGTCGAGATGACCGTCACCGCTGCCGAGGCTCTGCTCGCCAAGGCGCCGGAGTTTGATGTCATCCTCACGGCAGAATCGAAGGGCATCCCGCTCGCCTTCGAAATGGCGCGCCAGTCGGGTAACAAGCCGTATGTCGTCGCTCGCAAGGGCAAGAAGCTCTACATGAAGGACGTCTTCACGGTCACCGTCAACTCCATCACGACCGATCATCTGCAGCAGCTCTGCATCGGTGAGGATGAGAGACATACGATGGCAGGGAAGCGCATCCTCCTCGTCGATGATGTCATCAGCACGGGCGAATCGCTCGAGTCGCTGGAGAAGCTCTGCGATGCTGTCGGTGCGGAGATCGTCGGACGCATGGCCATCCTCGCGGAGGGCGATGCGATCGGACGCGGCGACATCACGTACCTCGAGCCGCTGCCGGTCTTCCATGCGGACGGCACGATCATTGAGGAATAAGAACGTAGCGCAAGTTCGCCGAACGGCTTGAAGGAATGAGAATCCGGCCATAAAGAGTAAATCGGAAGCCCGCGGAATCCGTAAGGATTCTCCGAGGCTTCCGATTTTTTCTTAAACGATTTCCAAACGATGCTCCGGCGATTCGCTAATTATTGGCATCGAGCGTTGCCTGAAGCTCCTCGCCGCGGGCGACTTCCTCCTCGGTCCACGGAACCATCTTGCAGACGACGACGTAACGCGCCTGCTCGAAATCATACGCGCAGGTGCTGAGAGTTACGAAGCG
>CASEEM010000039.1 GCA_949286985.1 uncultured Eubacteriales bacterium | reverse complement strand
TGCCGTTGCTCTCCGGTGCGATGAGCGTGACCTCAAAGCCTTCCTTCTCCAGCTTCGCGAGCGTATGGAGGATCGCATGGTGTTCCACCTTGAGGGAAATGAGATGCTTCTTGCCCTTCTTCTGCAGTCCGCGAGCCGCCGAAATCAATGCCTGGTTATCGGCCTCGCTGCCGCCGGACGTGAAGTAGATCTCGTTCGGCTTCGCTGCATGAATACAATCCGCTACGATGCGGCGCGCCTCATCCAGCTTCTCCTGGGCCCTCTGTCCGTCCGAGTGAAGGCTGTTCGGATTGGCATTATAATGCATCAATCCATCCGTGAGCGCTTTCATCGCCGTTTCGCTGATAAAAGTCGTCGCTGCATTATCTGCATATACTTTCATCTATGCTCCCTCCTCTTTCTCTTCATTCTCTGTCAGTCCGAGCATCTTGGACCGGTTGCCGTCGAGGACGTCCTGCAGGGTGATCTGATCGAGATAACCGTCGATCAGGCGGTCCAGTCCTATCCAGAGCGGCAGCGTCGCGCACTCCTGCGCGCGGTCGCAGTGAACGCTTTCCTGACGGATGCATTCCACCGGTGCCAAGCTCCCTTCCGTGATCTTAAGAATCTCTCCGACTGTATATTCTTCCGGAGATTTGATAAGCCGGTAGCCGCCGTTCTTGCCGCGGAGACTCAGGAGAAGTCCTCCCTTGTTCAGCATCGAAACAACGCTCTCGAGGTACTTCATCGACAGTCCTTCGCGTGCGGCGACATCGGCCAGAGAGATATATCCCCCGTCATCGTGGGAAGCTAAATCGAGCATGACCATCAGGGCATAACGGCCCTTGGTCGATACCATCATAATATCCCTCCTTTCTCCTTCCTTATCTTTCGTTTCTTATGATAACACGCCGGGAGGAGATTTCAATACTTTTTCCTATCATTCATATAGGAATTAAGAAAATTTTTACATTCTCCTCGCAATCTTCATGCTGCATATCTTTATTCTCGAAACTTTTCTGCCTCTCCTCCTCGGGAATTCGCCGAATCCCTTACTTTCCACTTGCACAAATGTTATAATTCAAGAAATAACCTTTTACTCACGAAGGAAGATAAGGAGGCATATTGTGAAAGATCTGAAAGGCACCAAGACTCTTGAGAATCTCATGACGGCTTTTGCCGGTGAATCGCAGGCGAAGACGAAGTATGAATATTACGCTTCCAAGGCGAAGAAAGACGGTTATGTCCAGATTCAGAACATCTTTGCCGAGACGGCAGGCAACGAGGGCGAGCATGCGAAGCTCTGGTTCAAGCTCTTCCACGGCATCGGCGAGACGAAGGACAACCTCCTCGACGCAGCAGCCGGTGAGAATTACGAGTGGACCGAGATGTACAAGGAGTTCGCAGCCGTCGCCAGAGAAGAAGGCTTCGACGAAATCGCCGATCAGTTCGAGGGCGTCGCTGCTATCGAGAAGCGCCACGAGGAGCGTTATCGCAAGCTCGTCGAGAACATCGAGAAGGGTGAAGTCTTCAAGAAAGTCGGCGAGAACGAATGGAAGTGCCTCAACTGCGGCCACGTCTACATCGGCGAAGAGGCTCCGGAGCTCTGCCCGGTCTGCAAGCACCCGCAGGCTTACTTCGAGCTTCACTGCGACAACTTTTAAGATTTCGCACCGCATCATTTAGGGAAAAAGAGGATGATGGACCGTTCGCGTCCATCCTCTTGCTCTATAGCAGCCTGATTCAAAGAAAAGAAGGAGTGCTCCGGCACTCCTTCTTTTTTTTTATAACTCATACATGTGATACATGCCGGCATACACCCCGTCCTTCGCCATGAGATCATCGTGCGTGCCCTGCTCCACGATGCCGTCCTGCGTCAATACCAGGATGCGATCCGCATTGCGGATCGTCGTGAGGCGGTGCGCGATGGTGATGGTGGTACGGCCCTTCGAGAGCTCGGCCAGCGACTGCTGCACCAGCTTCTCGTTCTCGTTATCGAGCGCGGAGGTCGCCTCGTCGAGGATGAGGATCGGCGGATTCTTCAGGAAGACACGCGCAATGCTGATGCGCTGCTTCTGTCCGCCCGAGAGCTTCGTGCCGCGTTCACCGACATGCGTATCGTAGCCGTCCGGCATCTCCTGAATGAAGGAATCCGCGCCGGCGAGCTTGGCCGCACGGATGACCTCTTCCCTCGTCGCACCCGGCTTGCCGTAAGCGATATTCGCGGCGACCGTATCCGAGAAGAGATAGACCTCCTGCTGGACCATGCCTATCTGTGAACGAAGCGAACGGCAGGTCACCTTGCGAATATCGTGGCCGTCCACCAGGATGGCGCCGTCCGTGACATCATAGAAGCGAGGAATCAAGTTGCAGAAGGTCGTCTTGCCGGCACCGGACGGTCCGACCAGCGCGATATTCTCGCCCGGCTTGATATCCAGGCAGAGATGCTCCAGGATCCCGTCGCTGTCACTGTAATGGAAGGAGACGTCGCGGAATTCGATTTCGCCCTGCACGCGCGGAAGCTCGACGGCATCCGGCGCATCATCGATTTCGACCGGTTCATCCATGACCTCGAGGAAACGCTCGATGCCCGTCATGCCGCGCTGGAACTGCTCCGTGAACTCGACGACACGGCGAACGGCCTCGAGGAGGACGCCGACATACATCAGGAAGGCGACAAAGTCACCGGCCGTGATGCGGCCGTAAAGAAGGCTGAACGAACCGACGCCGATGACGACGATGTACATGAGACCGTCAAAGGCGCGCGTGACGCTCTTGAAGCCGGCCATGCTGCGGTATCCGATGGCCTTGACCTCGAGGAAGCGCGTATTGTCCTTCTCGAACTTCTCCTGCTCGACATTCTCATTCGCAAAGGACTTCGATACCTTGATGCCGAGGAGGCTGTCCTCGACATGCGCATTGATCTCGCCGAGACCGTGGCGCTGCTGCTTGAACGCGCGGCGCATCCGCTTGCGGAAGGTATATGTCGCGAAGATCATGAGCGGAATCATGAGGAACATGACGACCGTCAGGAGGACGTCGATGCGGATGAGGAGAACGAAGCCGACGATAATCTTGACGGCTGCAATGAAGTACTCCTCCGGACAGTGATGAGCGAACTCAGCGATGTCAAAGAGGTCGCTCGTGATACGCGAGATCAGCTGACCCGTCTGATTCTCGCTGTAATAGGAATACGAGAGCTGCTGACACTTCTCATAGAGGTCGCGGCGCATATCCTTCTCGATGGTCGCACCCATGACGTGGCCAGTATTCTGCATGTAATAATTGGCCAAGACATCCACGACGCGAAGTGCGACATAGATGCCGAGAATGCGGACGATCAGCGATACCGTGAACGACTCCGGATCCATCTGCAGCGTGTTCGTGATGGAACGGATGATCATCGGCAGGATGATATCGCTGACCGTCGTCATCGACGCACAGAATAGATCAAAGAAAAAGACGAAGAGATAGGGACGGAAATACGGAACGAATCTGCGGAGCAGGTATTTCGTTTCCATCGCCTCTCCCGGGTTATGTGAATTCATAGATTCTCCTTTCTTATCCTAAAACTCTTTCTGCTCTCTGGTGAGCTCCATCGCGCGGTCGAAGCGCGCATTGAGTTCTTCATAATCCGTTTCGAGGATGTTCGACTCCGGATTGGAAGAGACCTTGCCTCCGACCGGCGCCGTCAGTCCCCGAAGGACGCCGAGCTCTTCCTCATTCAGGAGATTCGTGCTCTCGATGGCTTCCCGCACATGCGCCTGATACGCATCATAGACCTTGATAAGATCGTTCGGCAGCAGCGAGAAATCAATGGTCCCCGGATCGAGCGGCAGCACCGAGACCGGCGCATAGCGCAGCATTTCATCCTCGATGCGAAGTGCGGCAGCGAGGCCGCCGACCGCAGCACCGCCTTTCCCGATCTCGAAGGAAGACGGACGAAGCACCTCGAGCGTGCAGAATTCGTAGAACGAATCCGGCCCCCACTTGCTCCAGCTGATCGTATGGCCTTCGCCCGGACTATCCGCGCCGCCGATGCGAAGCGACCAGCCGCAAGGACCCTCGGACTTAAATCCGCGGCTCCAGATCTCGGAGCGAATGGCGATATCGAGCTGCGAATCACCGGTATGAACCGGGAAGACCAGCGTCAGCGCGCGCAGGAATGCCGCTGTCACCGCCGTCGAGCGGCGAAGATCGGCCTTCTCCCCCGGAAGCAGGATCATGCGGTCCGAAGAGGTCGTCACGCACGGGTTCTGATAATGACAGCCGAAGCCGATGCGCATGAGTCCGCCCTGATAGACGGCATCCTCGCTCGGCGTATGAAGCGCTTCCCCGGTATTCGAACCGAAGGCGACGATCGTCTCACGGCTCTTGCCGCTCGTTTCGCACTTACTCATCCATGCATCCAGGAAATGCGCCTCCGAGGCCTCATCGATCGGCCCCTTCTCCGCGCGCTTCAGAAGTTCCGTATAATAAGAGACAAAGGCCGCGCCTTCATTATACGAAGCCTTCTCCTCCAGCATGATGTCATAAAGGGATTTCTCCTGCATCTTCTCCGAAAGATATCCCGGCTGATCGACGAAGCCGTAGAACCGCGGATTATTCTGAAGCGTCCAGAACGTCGCGCAGTTCTGATAATCCGGATCGGCAATCAGCGAGGTCGCGCCGCGTTCCGAGAGATGCTGATAAAAGGTCTCGTACGGATGAACCGTAATATGATATTGGCGCATGCGTCGCTTTGCTGCCGCATCGAGCTCGTTACAGAAGAGCTCGACCTCGCGGTCCTGCGAGATGCAGAGATAAGCATAACAAACCGGTGCATGCGGGAGATCCGAGCCCTGAATTCCGATCAGCGAGCATACCTGATAAGGATCGCTCACCACTGCGAGTGCCCCTTCACCGAATGATTCCGTCATCCGGCGGAGAACCGTCAGTCGAATGGCAATGCCCTCTTCTTCATATTCGCTCTCCTTCACCGTGATCGGGAAATTCTCGACCGGCGGACGGTCGCTCCAGATCTCACCGACGAGGTCGTGGCTCATCTCAATCGAAGCGATGTGGAGTGCCAGGACCTCCGAGAGCTCATGCTGGAGTTCGTCCATGAAGGATGCCGGAAAAGCGCGGCCGTCGAAGCCGATGGCATATGAAGCCTTCCTCCGCGGGAGCGAAAGATTGCGTCCCAGCTGCGTCTCCTCCGTCAGAATGGCCGCGCGCGTCTCACGGAAATAATTGAGCGCAGCGTCGAGCGGATTCCCTTCGCGATGAACCACGCGAATTGTAACCCCGTTCTTCACTGCCTCTTCCTTCCAACCCTCCTTCATGGAGAGCGCCGATACCCAGAGGATGGCATTCGATTCCGTCACCGCAAGAATCGCCTTCGCGGCATCGAAGCCGGTCAGCCAAGCCAGCGTCTTGTAATAAGGCTGCAAATCCTCCGTAAGATGATAATCAAAGGTGCTCACAAGATAAATATCGATGTGATGCAGCTTCATCTGCTCCCGGAGCAGATGAAGCTTTTCGCTTGTCGTCTTGCGATTATCCAATGCGATACTCCTTCCCGAATACATCGACGATGATATAAGCCGAACGGCCGCGTTCAATATACTTCATCGCTTCGAAGTCCTCGCGGCGCGTGATCTCTGCCTTAAAGGTGCCGTCATAATCCGGATCGATCATGACATAATCCACGAAACCGAGCGGATGTTCCTCCGTCATCCGTTCAATCAGTTCACGGTCCTTGAACGGTACATGGCCGAGATCGATTTCCGGCACGAAGGACTCCAGCGCGCACGTCACGAGGCGGTATCCGCTCTCGAGTGCCTCCTCCCGGAGCCTCCGGATCTGCCCGCCAAAGCGATACATCTCCGCACCGTCCTCCGCCAGGAATTCATACCGCGCACCGGCAGCCGAAAGGCGGGACTTCGCCAGCCCGAGCGCCAGGATCTCCGAATCGCAGCCGATCCACCGGCGCCCCGCTTCTTCGGCAGCCGCCAAGAAGGACCCTGACCCGCAGAAGAAATCCGCCACGAGGTCGCCCTCCTCCGTCGCCGCCTCCAGGATGCGCCGCATGAGCTCGAGCGGCTTCTGCGTCGCATATCCCGTCCGTTCCTTCGAGGTCCTGCCGACCATATCGATATTCCAGACATCCTTCATGTTGACGAGCGTATACCAGCCCTTCTCATCATGAAATTCTTCGACGCCGCGGAAATGGTACGGCTTGAAGTCGCGATTGTACGACTTCTCCTGCGGAATGCGGAATTTGTACTTATCCGACTTGCTGTACAGGAGAATGCTGTCGTGCTTCCTGGCGAAATGCTTCTGCCCGCTGCCGCCCGACTTATAGCTCCAGATGATCTCATTGACGAAATGCTGATACCCGAAGATCTCATCCATCAGGATCTTGACATAATGCGAGGAATGCCAATCCAGATGGACGAAAATGAGCCCGTCCTCTGCCAGCAGCTCCTTCATGAGCACAAGCCGCGCCGAGAGCTCCGCCATATACCGCGGAAGGCTGTTCTCAAACGTATCATCATACGCGAGATGCTTCACCTTATGAAGCTTCCCGCCGCCGTCCCGAAGCGTGATCGTCGCATCATACTTCGACTTGCTGAAAAAGGGCGGGTCGATATAGATGCACTGAATCTTCCCGTCATACCCGCTTCGCCGCAGCCACCGGAGGTAATCGAGATTCTCCCCGTAGACGAGGCTGTTCCGCTCATGAAAGCTGTAGAAATCCCGAAGCGCCTCGAGCACCACCTGCTCTCCCTCAGCCGGCGCCGCCTCCTCATCCTGCTTGAAGGCATGGATCTCCTGCAATATGAAATCGCGAACCGAATGCTCCTCCGAAGCCTTTCGCCCCGCCTCCAGACTCTCCGTAATCATCTTGAGATTGCCGCTCATCGGAAATCCTCCCTCAAAAACAATATCTTTAATTATAGGACATTCCTCTCGCCCTGTCCACGGACCGCCGTCACCCTATCCGCCGTTTTCTTCCCTTTTTGCGAAAAAGAAGCGGTGCGAACTCGCACCGCTTCTGCTCTCTGCAATGGGATCAATGAGCGTCATGGCCGCCGCAGCCGTGGCTGCCGCAATCATGCTTACCGCAGCCGTGATCACCGCAGGTATGACCCTCCTCGTGATCATGATGGCCGCACGTATGCTCCGGCGACTCTTCATAAGCGAGCGTGCCTGCGATATAAGCAGCCGCCGCCTCATCCGCCGGTCCGCTGACGCTGCCTGCAAGCTTGATGCCGAGCGAACGGATCGCTTCCTGTGCTCCCGGTCCGATGCCGCCGCAGATAAGGACATCGACGCCGTTCTCCTGCAGAATGCCGGCCAGCGCGCCGTGACCGTTGCCTTCATTATCATGGAGCTCCTCGCGAACGATCTTGCCGTCCTCGACATCATAGAACTTAAAAGCCTCGGAACGACCGAAATGCCGGAAGATCTCGTTCCCTTCTACCGGAATGGCAATTCTCATAATTTCCCTCCTTAGATGACTGCTTGTGATCGTTACCTTGATTATCGTCCCGTTTCGCGATTCTGTCAAATCCTCTGAACCCTCCGAACCTTCTTTATCGCATACAAAAAGCCCGGTACCGAAGTACCGGGCTTTTCCGCTTGCTGGTGAACGATACCTCGAGGATCACTCCTTGATCTTCGAAGAGATATAAACGATGGCAATACCGAAGCACATCGCCAGACCGTCGAAGGTGCTGTACGTGCCGTTCTTAACCTGCGAATAGATGAGGCCGATCAGTCCGAAAGCAGCGAAGATCATGCCGAGCGTCTTCGAAGCGCTGACATTGCCCTTCATGCAGAATGCACCGCAGAGGATGGCGAGAAGCGCAACGACGTAAGCGAGAACGACGATGATAACCTCCTGCGTCTCATGTCCCGGAAGAGCTCCCGTGAGAACACCGGCGAGTGCGAGCGTGCCGACAGCGGCATAAACCAGGCCGAAGATGAGCATGAAGATGCCGATCGGCTTAAGAACAGACTTATTATACATGATAATTTCCTTTCTTTGGTTGTCTTTCATTCACATTGGATTTAAACTCGCCTTAACTTAACACTTTCCGTACACATTGTCAATAGTTATGTATGTAACAAAACGATAGAATCCGCAAAAGATTTCAATTTATTCTTCATATCCGCCGAACCGGAGGAATCGGGACAGATCCGCCAGGATGCCGGCCGTAATTCCCCAGATTTCATAATCGCCGTAGCGATAGAATGCCACGCGCCGATACCTCGTTCCCCACGAATAATCGCGCCCGTTCGGAATGCGGTCATAAGGGAAGGCCTCCTCCGGATGGCTCTCCATCGCAATCTCATACCATTCCGGCTGCTCGCGAAGGAAGAAGGACAGCGGCACCGTGAACACGTGATCCACCTCCGCCTTCGAATACGTCCCCTCATACGCCTTGAGCTCCCCGATGACCGGCGTCAGAATGCCGCGGCCGTCGATGCCGAACGCCTCGAACGTATCGAGAACCTGAATCTGCTCCTTCGGCAGCAGGAGCTCTTCCGCCGTCTCACGGACCGCCGTCTCTTCCGGACTCTCCCCCTCCAGAGACTTCCCGCCCGGGAAGCAGATTTCACCCGGCTGCCGCCGCAGCCCGGACGCCCGCACCTCCAAGAGGATCTCCGTCCCGTGTTCCCCTCGGAGGAACGGCATGAGCACGGCATATTGCTTGCCGCTCAGCTTTTTCGAAGCCGCTTGGCCGCGCCGAAGTGCATCCAGAAATTGCTGCTCCATATCTTCTCCTCCCGAAAAAAGCGGCCGAGCCCTCCGGCCCGGCCGCGCTTTAGATGCACTTAATTCTCTTCGATGAAAGCGAGGAGATCCTCCGCACCCTTGACGATGCTGCTGCGATCCTCCGGATCACGGCCGAGATGCGTAAATACCTCACCGACGAAGACATCCGTCTCTTCGAGCTTCGCGAAGATCTCGTCGATGATCTCCTTGCAGCGCTCCTGCTGCTGCTGCGGTCCGAACGGATTGGCGAAATACGTCGTCGAGATGCCCGTCTCCTGCGTCGTGCCCTTCGCCATGCGCTTTCCTTCGATAAAGACGGCCTTCGCCTGCTCGATATCGGTGTTGCGGCGGAGTCCCGTCTCCGGTCCGTAATTGTTCGCATAAGCGAAGAGGTCGACCTCGTGGTTGCTGACGACGACCTTGTACGGCGCCGCCGGCGTGATGACACGCGCATTCGACTGGTCCGGATTGAAGAAGATGGAACGATTCATATCGCGATACGGCGTTCCCGGATCGAGGTCATCGAGACGGACGAAAGCACCGATCTCACTGCCCTGAGCGACGACCTTGCCGTCCTCAATATGGAAGGTACCCATGTCGTCGAAGACGACTTCAATCTTCTTGATCTTCTCATCGCCGAGGTTCTTGAGCGCCTCAATCGTCTCGGACTTGCCGGCACCGGAATCGCCCATCAGGCAGATGCCCTTCTTCTTGCCATCCCACAGCGTGATATCGACAAAAGCGCCGTGAATCGGAAGCCATCCGCGCTGCATCATCGCAACGTTGTGAAGCGTCAGGACCGTCTTCTTCATATATCCGAAGTAGGAAATCTTCTCGCTGTACGTGACGCTGCCGACCCAGATGTCATTCTCCTTATCATAGTGGAAGGAGCAGACATCTCTGCCGTCCGGATTGCCGAAGAGCAGGATGCCGTCCGGCTTGCGGTCGGTCTCCGCCTCCGTCGCCAGCTCGAAGAGGTTCGCATTGGCTACGCCGCTCGCCATGAAGTCGCGGTGGAAGTAGATGAAAATGAGGAGCTCGCCGACCTTGGCCGGGAAGCAGAAATAATCATCTCTCGTGCCGCTGAAGCTGTCGATCGGATTCTCATCAATCGGCTGGAACGGCCATTCTCTCTTGTTCGACTTCGGATGGAGAATCATCGGCGTGCGGAGCATGACGGAGCTGATGAACATGATCTTGCGCAGCTTCTCATACTTGCCGGTGATATACGGATTATCGTCATTGCGATAAAGAGCCAGTGCCGCATTCGTACCGGCCGGCTGCTGACGATAGATCTTATTGACGGATCCCATGAGCGCCTGTTCAATGTGGCGGAAGGTGCTCATGCAGAGGTTGTTGTGATTGGAATTCTGCTGGACGAAGGCGGAGAGCTCTGCGCTTCTGCGGCGATTCGTCGTGATCGAATAACGCTCATGATTCTTCCAATAATCATAGAAGCCCTCCGTGAACGAGAGGGCCATCTCGCGCTTGTTCATATACGGCGAGAGGATCTCCTCTGCATCGAAGACGAGGAGCTGTCTCGCGAAATCGCGGATGCTGCGAACAGCTTCATCGAGATCCTGGCCGCGCATCGCCCACTCATACATCGCCGTATCATAGCCCTCGAGGTACAGAATGTATTGCTTCAGCACCATCGAGAACTCCGGCGATTTGATCAGAGCGGCCTCCGTCTCAGGATACGTGAGGTCAAAGTTCAAAATCGCCTCTTGGTCAGTTAAATATAATGTTTCCTTCATGATCTACCCCTTTATGAGAAATTGGTGTAAATAACAATATTATTCTTTCATACTTTGAAAAGTCTAACATTTTTTTGTGCATAGCGCAAGTTTTTGAGAATTTGCAAAGTATGCTAAGCGTTTTCCGACTCTGCCGAATCTTCTATCTCTGCACTTTGCTCTCGCTCGACCAGAATTTCCTTCATCTCGTCCACCGTGAACTCGTATGCCGTATTGCAATAGAAGCACTTCACTTCGATGGACTCTCCGTCTTCGATCATCGATTCAAGTTCCGATTTCTGAATGGCCGCAAGTGCGCGGAAAACCTTCTCTCTGCTGCAATTACAGAAGAAGGAGACCTCTTCCTTCTCGAGGATTTCGAACGGAATATCGCCGAGAACCTCATGAAGGATGTCCTCCGGCGTCAGCCCCTCCTCCATCATCTCCGTCACCGAACGAATCGAAGCCAGGCGGCGCTCAAGCGCTTCGATGATCTCTTCATCGGCATCCGGGAGAAGCTGGACGAGGAAACCGCCCGCCTCCTTGACAGAGCTGTCTCGGTCCAGCATAACGCCGAGCCCAACGGCCGAAGGCGTCTGCTCGGAAACCGTGAAGTAATAAGCGAGATCGTCGCCGATTTCGCCGGTCTGAAGCTCGACCTGTCCCTGATACGGATCGCGGAGACCGAGGTCCATCGTGACCGTCAGGATGCCCTTGCCGACGGCCGCGCCGACATCGAGCTTGCCCGGTCTCTTGCGCGGAATATCCACAGCCGGATTGCCCGGGAATCCTTTCACATGGCCGTGGCTGTCAGCGCTGACCGTGAGGCTGGCAATCGGACCGTCACCTTTCACCGTCAAAGAGAGGACATCTTCCTCCCCTTTCATCATCGTTCCCATCATCGCAGCCGCCGAGAGCAGACGTCCCAGCGCTGCCGTGACGACCGGAAAGGTCTGATGAATCTCACGCGCCTTCGCAACAAGCTCCGTTGAACGGACAGCGAATACACGCACCCTTCCGTCCGCTGCCGTGCCGCGGACCACATAATCGCCGGCAAAAGTATTCTCTTTCATATTATCTCCTTCCGCATCCGCTGCCGAAGAGCGGATGGTTTATCCTTCTCAACGGTTATTCATTATAGCATAACTCCTCTTTCCCGTCTCCCGAATGCATCCGAAAAGGTTCTCCCCTGCAGGGATGTCGGTTATTGAATTTCTCCCTCGGACTGTCTACAATAATATGTTAGGGACAGACCGTCCCGTCGCTTCGGAATACCGCTTTCCGAAGCTGCTTTTCCACGAACCCTACGGAGGAATCCATGAATATTCAGAAACTCACCCAAGGTCTCTCCGGAACGCCGATCCGCTTCGATACGGAAGCGGAGGTCCGAGAACTTTGCTTCGATACGAGGAAGCTTCAGGCGGGCGACGCCTTCATCTGCATTGAAGGCGCGGCTTTTGACAGCCACACGAAGCTGGCGGAGATTGCCGGGAAGCAGCCTTCCCTCATCATCGCCGATGGGAAGCGCCTCGCCGAGCTCGGCTACGATGAAGAGACGCTCATGAAGCTCGGCATGCCTCTCTTCCTTTGTGACGATACGCGACTCGCGAAATCCATCGTCTGCGCGAATTGGTATGATCACCCGGCCGACAAGCTCACGATCATCGGCGTCACGGCATCGAAGGGCAAGACCACGACAGCCTCGATGATGGCTGCGGTCCTCGAGGCCTGCGGCCGCAAGGTCGGCGTCATCGGCTCGAACGGTGCCATTTACGACGGCATCGAGCGTGAGGTCGCCAATACCACCCCGGATTCCGACGAGATGCAGCGCCATCTCGCCGCGATGGTCGAATGCGGCTGTGAATTCGCCGTCCTCGAATGCTCGTCGCAAGGACTCATGCAGCACCGCACGGACGGCATCGACTTCGCTTACGGCATCCTGATCAATGTGCAGCACGGCGACCATGTGGGCACAAACGAACATCCGACCTTCGAGAATTACAGATATTGCAAGAGCCTTCTTCTCACACAGAGCCGGAAGGCCGTGCTCAACCTGGACGACCCGAATGCGGACGCTGTCACAGAGCATGTCACGGGCCCGATTCTCACCTTCGGCCACGAGGGTGTCCATCCGGCGACAGAACGCCTCGGCTCCGTTCCGACCTATCTCATCGAGAATGATCACGATACGGAGCAGGACGGCCTCTTCGGCAACCGCTTCCGATTCACGAAGACGGTCGGCGAACGGAAGTCCTATGATATCTTCGTCGCACTCCCGGGCGCCTTCAACGCCCTGAATGCCGCTGCCGTCCTCACAGTCGCCGACGATCTCGGCCTCCCGATGGACCGTGCGGCCGAAGCTCTCGCTGCCATCCATATCCCGGGAAGACTCGATATGATCTACCGCTCGCCGGAGCTCAGCGTCTGCATCGACAATGCCCATAACCGTGAGAGCACGAAGGCGGCCCTGACCGCCCTCCGCGTCTACAAGCCGAAGCGCCTCGTCTGCGTCTTCGGAGCCGGCGGCAATCGCGACATCGATCGACGCATCGGCATGGGCGAATCGTCCGGAAGATATGCCGATTTCACCGTCATCACCACGGAGCATAACCGCTTCGAGCCGTTCTCGCAGATTCTCAAAGGCATCAAGCAAGGCATCGACCCGACCGGCGGGCCGTACATCGTCATCGAGAACCGACCGGAGGCCATCCGCTACGCCATCGTCAACTCCGAGCCGGGCGACCTCGTCGCCGTCATCGGACTCGGCCATGACAAATATCAACATATCCTGGGCAAGAATGTTCCGCAGGACGATGAAGCCTGCGCATTAAAAGCAATCGAAGAATGGAAGGAGAAGAGATCATGAAAATCAGCTTCGAAAACGATTACAGCCAAAGCGCCCATCCGGCCATCCTGAAGGCGCTCGCAGAGGATGCGGAGAGCAAATATTCCGGTTACGGTGTCGATCCGCTCTCGGACCGCGCCGCCGAGCGCATCCGCGAGGCCTGCAAGGCGCCGAACGCGCTCGTCCAATTCGTCGTCGGCGGAACGCAGTGCAACTCGCTCCTCATCGATATCGCACTTCGCAGCTTCGAAGGCGTCGTCTGCGCCGATACCGGTCATATCAATGTCCATGAAGCCGGCGCCATCGAATTCACCGGCCACAAGGTCATCGGTTTCCCTTCGACGCTCGGCAAGATCACGGCAGAGCAGGTCGAGGCTGTCGGTCTCGCCAATCGCACGGAGCCGCAGCCGGGTCATGTCGTCGAGCCGAAAATGGTCTACCTCTCCCAGCCGACCGAAGTCGGAACGCTCTACTCGCTCGAGGAGCTCACCGCCATCAGCAAGGCCTGCCGTGACAACGACCTCTATCTCTATGTCGATGGTGCGCGCATGAGCTACGCCCTCGCTTCGGAATATAATGATGTCACGCTCGAGGATCTCGCCCGCCTGACCGATGCCTTCTATATCGGCGGCACGAAGTGCGGCATGCTTATCGGCGAAGCCCTGGTCGTCCTGAATGATAGCTTCAAGCCGCATTTCTTCTCCTACCAGAAGCAGCACACAGCGCACCTCGCCAAGGGCTGGCTCCTCGGTCTCCAGTTCGAGACCCTCTTCAAGGACGGCCTCTATGTAGAGATTGCCAAGAAGGCGGATCGCCAGGCGATGCGCATCCGCGATGCTTTCGTCGCCGCCGGCGTCAAGGAATTCCTCCCGAGCCCGACGAATCAGCAGTTCTTCATCCTCACGGAGGAGCAATTCGAACGCTTCTCGGAGAAATATGTCATCGGCAAGTTCATGATGATCGAGGAAGGTCTTTGGGCCGTCCGCTTCTGCACCTCCTGGTACACGAAGGACGAGGAAGTCGATACGCTCTGCAAGGACATTCCGGTCCTCGTCGGTTAAAGAATGAAAAGCAAAGCCCGGAGCAATCCGGGCTTTTTTTACAGGAGATGTTCTATGAAGATTCAAAAGCTGATCTATGCTGTTCTCATGCTTCTGCCTCTGCCCGTGACGCTCGTCGCGCTGGCCTATCTGCCGGACCGCATTCCGGCTCACTACGGGGCGGATTATCAGGTAGATCGATGGGGAAGCAAGTACGAATCGCTGATTTTCCCGATTCTTGCGATATTGTTCGGTTTGTTGCTGCTCGCCATCGCAAAGTATTCCGAGAAGCAGGGGAAAGGGAATGAAAGAATCTGCATCCTTTCCGGGATTTTCCTCCTTCTCATCATGGATATCCTCACCGGTTATTTCCTGTATACCGATTTCCATCAGGTGGAGAATCTCGCGGACCTTCCGGTCAATGTGGACCGTCTCATCTTCGCACTGCTCGGTCTTCTCTTGATCGTCATGGGAATGATCCTGCCGAAAGTGAAGATGAATGCCGTGATAGGGCTCCGGACGAAATGGAGTATGAAGAACGAAACCACATGGAAGAAAAGCCAGCAATTCGGCGGCATCTCGTTCATCATCGTCGGCATACTGATCCTCCTCCTCTGCCTTTTCACCGAGGGGCTCGCCTGCTGCTTCGCTTCGATTGGGGTCTTGCTCCTATCCCTCCCGGTTGACGTTTATTACACCTACCGTGTAGCGAAGAAATACTGATCTCTCAGGCTGTCATCGGCTGCTTTGTATGATTACAGTAAAAAAGACTTGGGACGACTGTCCCAAGTCTTTTGCTTATCCTTACGCCATAAGAAAGCTAGTTGAGAAGCTCAACATTGTCGAAGTCGACGCCGACCATCTCTTCGAGCTCAGCGCTGATGCTGACGACGAAATCGATGCCGTAATCCTTCGAAATCTCCTTGAGCTTGTTGATAAAGCTCGGCAGCACCTCAAGCGAGAAGTCTGCGTGCTTCATGACACCGTCGAGGTAGATGGTCTCGATATCATTATCCGAGCTGATGATGCCGAAGAGGAAGCCGATGTACTCGTCCTCATTCGTGACGTGAACGAAATCCTCCATGCAGATAACGCGGATGCGATAATCAAGATCATAGATAAGACGCGAGTTCTTGTTGATGAAAATGGTGCTTCCGTTTGCCTCACGTGCACTCTGATTGGCCAGCTCGACCATTCTCTTCGTCTTACCGCTTCCCTTGTGTCCTACAAACAACTTAACCATGGCGTTGTCCTCCTTCATGTTCTTTAATCGATTATACAACAAGAAATAATCATTTTGCAAGATGACGGAAGACTTCTATGCGTCCTTCTCTGCTTCTTTCTCTGCGCGGAGCTTCTTGACGACGTCGTCGATGCGATGTGCGACCTCGCGGAAATCCTCCTCGACGAAGCCTCTCGTCGTCATCGGTGCCGTGCCGACGCGGACACCGCTGGTCTGGAACGGCGAACGCTTCTCGTTCGGGACGCAGTTCTTGTTCAGCGTGATGCCGGCCTCGTCGCAGGCAACCTGGAGATCCTTGCCGGAGAACGGTTCCTCGGAGAGATCGATCAGGAAGACGTGGTTGTCCGTGCCGCCCGTGACGATGTGATAACCGAGCTTCAGGAACTCATCGGCAAAGGCTGCGCAGTTCTTAACGACCTGCTCGCCGTAAGCCTTGAACTCCGGACGGAGTGCTTCCTCAGCGCAGACAGCCTTGCCGGCGATGATGTGCTCAAGCGGGCCGCCCTGAGCGAACGGGAAGACAGCGCTGTCGAACTTCTTCGCGAGCTCCTCACGGCAGAAGATCATGCCGCCGCGCGGTCCGCGCAGCGTCTTGTGCGTCGTCGTCGTGATGATGTCCGCATAACCGAACGGGGACGGATGGACGCCGGCCGCAACGAGTCCTGCGATATGTGCCATGTCGACCATGAAATAAGCATCGACGCTCTTGGCGATCTCCGCGAAGCGAGCGAAGTCGATGATGCGGGAGTATGCGCTGGCACCGGCGAGGATCAGCTTCGGCTGCAGCTCCTTCGCCTTCTTCTCGACGTCCTCCATGTTGATGAAACCGTTATCATCGACATCGTAGAAATGAACATCATAATACTTGCCGCTGAAGTTGACAGCCGAACCGTGCGTCAGGTGGCCGCCGTTATCAAGATTCATCGTGAGGATGGTATCTCCCGGCTCGAGAACAGCAGCATAAGCCGAGAAGTTGGCCTGCGAACCGCTGTGCGGCTGGACGTTGACATGATAATCCGTATGGAAAACCTCTCTCCACTTATCGCAGCAATACTCCTCCAGCTCGTCGACATAATGCGTGCCGCCGTAGTATCTGCCCTTGTTGCCCGAATGTCTCGTGACCGGCTTGCCCGGATAACCTTCCGCATACTTCCAGGAGAGACAGCTTCCGCAAGCAGCGAGAACAGCCTCAGAGCAATAGTTCTCGGAAGCGATAAGCTCTACGTTGTTCTTCTGACGGTCATATTCCTTCTGAATGAAGCCTGCAACCGTTTCGGAAACCTTTGCGATCTCAGCAATATTGTCGCGATTGTACGTGCTGTTGTCGTTGCCATTTCTGTCAAACATGATCTTGCATCCTTTCTTTACTAAGTAGGGTTCGTATATCACCGATCAAGTAGATCGATCCTAAGAAGAGCTTGATGTCGGCCTCTGCCTCCATCGCCCTTCGATAGGCAAGTTGTAAATCGGGACATGCCTCGGCAGGTATGCCCTCCTCGCATAAAAGCGCCGCAAGCGTCGCTGCTTCCAGTGCCCTCGGACTCGGCGGCTCCGTCGCAATGACGCGGTCGCAGCCGGCATCCCTAAGCCCCCTCGCGAGCTCATCCAGCATCAGAGAATAATCCTTATCCTTGAAGCATCCGAATACGATGAGCACTCTCTTCTCCGAAAGCGATGCGCCGTACATACCATGCAGCGTCTTCATCGCCGCCGCAATGCCCTGCGGGTTATGACCGGCATCGAGGATGACATCCGGGTTCTCCCGCATCACCTCGAAGCGCCCCATATTCCGCGCCTCGCGAAGGCCGTTCTTCGCCGTCTCCTCCGAAAACTTCAGGCAGCCGCGGTCCTCGAGATTTCGAAGCGCCGTAAGCACCGTGACGGCATTTCTCACCTGATGCTCGCCGAGCAGTCCGAGCTCATATTCGTTCGGCCGAAGTCCGAGCTGTTCCGCTCCTTCCCCCGGAAGGATCCGGAAGCGCATCCGTCCCTTGCAGCTGAGAATTTCATAAGGTACAAGTGAAGCGTCGAGGAAAAGTGCGTCCTCTTCGTCCGCACGCTTCCGAAGAACTGCCTTCACTTCCTCCTCCGGCGACTCGGAGACCACCGGCACACCGTGCTTGATGATGCCCGCCTTCTCTCCCGCGATTTCGGGAAGCGTATCTCCCAGCGTCCCGCGGTGATCGAAGCCGATCTGTGCAATAATGCCGATCAGCGGCCTTCGGACGGTGTTCGTCATATCGATCCTGCCGCCGATACCCGTCTCCAGAATAACGAAGTCCGGCATCTTATCGCGAAAATACAGGAAGGCCATGGCCGTCAGGATTTCGAATTCGGCCGGATGGCCGAGTCCTTCGGCTACGAGACGGTCCTCGTAGGTGAAAGCCATTTCCGCATACTTGCAGAAATCCTCGTCCGAGATGAGATCCCCGTCCAGCTGAAAGCGTTCATGATGCGTCATCACGTGCGGCGAAGTATAGACGCCGACGTGATACCCGCCCGCCCGAAGGACGGAGGCGAGCATCTGAGCGATGCTCCCCTTGCCGTTCGTACCGGCGATATGGATGACCTTGAGCTCCTCTTCCGGATGGTTCAGCCACTCGAGGAGACGGCGCATTCGCTCGAGCCCCGGCTTGCCGCGGACGGCAGACAGGGCCCAAATGCGATCCATCCAGACATCACTCTTATTTCGCACTCTTCGCCTCCATCGAGGACAGTCGCTTCTCGACCGTCTCGAGCATCTCACGATACTTCTCGCCCTTCGCGCGCTCTTCCTCGACGACAGCCGCCGGCGCCTTGCCGGTGAAGCCCGGGTTGGAGAGCTTCTTCTCGACGCGGGCGACCTCGCCCTCGAGACGCTTCTTCTCCTTCGTAAGACGTGCGATCTCCGCTTCGAAATCGACGAGATCCGCAAGCGGGATCAGGATCTCTCCGCCGTTAAAGACGGCCGACATCGTATCCTCCGGCGCCTCGCCGTCAGCATCGATGATATCGATATTCGTGATATTGGCAATATTCTTGATATATTCCTCGTCGGCAGCAACCGTCTCCTTCATGGTGTCCGTGCGGACGATCATGCTGAGCTTGCGGCTCGGTGCGGCTTCAGCCTCGACGCGAATCGCACGGACGGCCTTGATGATCTCCTTCGCCGTCTCGATGCGGGCGACAGACTCCTCAAAGGTGAGCGACGGATCGTAGGTCGGCCACGAAGCGCGAATGAGCAGCTCCTCGCCCTCCTCGCTCGGAAGCGACCCCCAGATCTCCTCCGTAATGAACGGCATGAACGGGTGGAGCAACTTCAGGAGCGACTTCAGCGCGCGCTGCAGGACGTAGCGTGCCGTCTTCTTGTCCTCTTCATCGTCGCCGTACAGTCTCTTCTTGACAAGCTCGATATACCAGTCGCAATACTCGTCCCAGATAAGCTCATAGATCTTCTGTGCGGCCAGTCCGAGCTCGTACTTGTCGAGCGAGTTCGTGATATCCTTCGCACCGTCGTTGATACGCGTGAGGATCCAGCGGTCCTCATCGCGGAGGACAGCCGTCTCGGCATCTGCCATCGGGAGGAAGCTGCCGTCTTCATCCTGAAGATTCATGATCGTGAAACGCGACGCGTTCCAGAGCTTATTTGCAAAGTTGCGCGATGACTCGAGACGGCTCTCGAGGAAGCGCGTATCATTACCCGGCGTAAGTCCCGTGATGAGCATGAAGCGAAGCGCATCGGCGCCGTACTGCTCGATGACCTCGAGCGGATCGATGCCGTTGCCGAGCGACTTGCTCATCTTGCGTCCGTCCTTGTCGCGGACGAGTCCGTGCAGGAAGACGTATTCAAACGGCGGCTCGCCCATGATCTCGCAAGCCGAGAAGACCATGCGGATGACCCAGAAGAAGAGGATATCGTATCCCGTGACGAGCACCGACGTCGGATAGAAATAATCGAGCTCCGGCGTTTTGTCCGGCCAACCGAGTGTCGAGAACGGCCAGAGTGCCGAGCTGAACCAGGTATCGAGGACGTCCTCGTCCTGGTGGAAATGCGTGCCGCCGCACTTCGGACATTTCTCCGGCATGCTGTAATCGACGACGAGCTCCCCGCAGTCGTCGCAGTAATAAGCCGGAATGCGGTGACCCCACCAGAGCTGACGCGAAATGCACCAGTCGTGGATATCGCTGAGCCAGTTGAGATATGTCTTCTCGAAGCGAGCCGGAACGTGCTTCAGCTTGCCCGACTTTGCCGCTTCGACAGCCGGCTTCGCAAGCTCCTCCATGCGGACGAACCACTGATCCGAGAGCATCGGCTCGACGGCATTGTGGCAGCGATAGCAGGTGCCTACCGGAATGGTGAGGTTATCGATCTTGACAAGGTAACCGGCCTCCTCGAGATCGGCGACCCACTGCTTACGACATTCATAACGATCCATGCCTTCGTACTTGCCGGCATGCTCATTCATCGTCGCATCCTCATTCATGCAGGAGATCATCTCGAGGCCGTGACGCTGACCGACCAGGAAGTCGTTCGGGTCATGAGCCGGCGTGATCTTAACGGCACCGGTACCCTTCTCCGGGTCCGGATATTCATCGGCGATGACCGGAATCTCGCGGCCGACGAGCGGCAGGATGACCGTCTTGCCGATCATGTCGGTATAACGCTCATCGTCCGGGCTGACAGCGATGGCGACATCGCCGAACATGGTCTCCGGACGCGAGGTTGCTACCGTGATGCCCTCGCCTCCGTCCTTACCCGGATAACGGAAATACCAATACTTACCTTCCTTATCCTCGTGCTCGACCTCAGCGTCGGACAGCGAGGTGCGGCAGCTCGGACACCAGTTGATCAAGCGGTTGCCGCGATAGATATATCCCTTCTTATAGAGGCGGATGAAGAATTCGGTGACAGCCTTGTTGCAGCCCTCATCCATCGTGAAGCGCTCGCGATCCCAGTCGCTGGAGTCGCCGAGCTTACGGCACTGCTTGGTGATGCGTCCGCCGTACTCCTTCTTCCAGGCCCAAGCCTTCTCGAGGAAGGCCTCACGGCCGATATCCTTCTTGTCGAGGCCGGTCTCCTTGCGGAGCTGGTCGTTGACCTTGACCTCCGTCGCGATGCTGGCATGATCGCTGCCCGGGAGCCAGAGCGCATTATAACCCTCCATGCGCTTCCAGCGAATCAGGATATCCTGGAGCGTATGGTCAAGCGCATGGCCCATGTGGAGCTGCCCCGTGATATTTGGCGGCGGCATGACGATGGTGAAAGGTTTCTTCGACGGATCGACCTCCGCATGAAACGCCTTCTTCTCTTCCCACATCGCATAGATGCGCTCTTCGAAATCTTTCGGATCGTAAGTTTTAGCCAGTGTTTTACTCATATCATCATCCCTTCATTCCGTTCTTCCGGTATGGCCCGGCCAGAACACTTTGTGTCTCATATCTTCCATCTGCGTATCGACATCGGCGAGAAGCCGTGCGCAGGATTTGAGCTGTTCCTGAACATCCTCGCTGAGGACGCCCTTATTCTTATATTTGAGCTCATGCTCCAGGCTTGCCCAGGTATCCATGGCGATGCTTCGGAATTGGATCTCGACCGGCACCGACACCTGTTTATTGACCAAAAAGACCGGCAATGCGATAACCACATGGAGGCTGCGATAACCGCTCTCCTTCGGGTTCTCATTGTAATCCTTGATCTTCAGCAATTTGATATCGTTCTGCTTGAGCAGAAGCTCGGAGAGCGCATAGATATCCTCGCGATAATTGCATACGACGCGCACGCCGGCGATATCGAGAATCTGATCCCTCACCTCATCCATATTGTTGATCGGATCCTCGATCCCGTAACGCTCTGCCTTCTCGAGCAGGCTGTCCATGGATTTGAGTCTCGATTGAATATGATGAATCGGGCCGTACTCATCGCGCTGGCGATAATCGTCGCCGAGAATCTCGAGCTTCGTCGTGACCTGGCGGATGGCGGCGGAATAATCCAGATGGATCTCTTCCATCTCGCGAATCACGCGCTTTCGGTCCTTCGCCAGATCCAGCTTCGCGCTTTCCAGCGATCCATCCGATACCATGAGATCTGTAATAGACATCGATCGTATCCCTTTCTTATTGATTCCGTTGCTTCCTTTCGGCCGCCTTGACAACATTCCTGAGAAGCAGCGTCGTCGTGACCGTACCGACGCCGCCCGGCACCGGCGTATAGCAGAGATGCTCCGGATCCTTGTCCTGCTCCCAGGACTTCGAATCGAAATCTCCGGCCATCTTGCCGTCCTTGCCGCGTCCGGTACCGACGTCGATGATGATCTGACCATCGCGGAAAAACTCCGGTCCGTAGTACTCTGTCAAGCCGGTGGCGAGAACCACGATATCCGCATTATAAAGCGCACGGCGAAGGTCACCCTCCTTCGTTCGGGAATGGCAGACAGTGACCGTCGCATTGGCATTCAGCATCATCATGAGGAGCGGCTTCCCGACGCGAAGGCTGCGGCCGACGATGACGACGTGTTTGCCCTTGAGATCCACGTCATAGTGACGGAGAATCTCCATGCAGGACTCCGCCGTGCAGGCGAAGAAGCCGTCCTTCTTGTTCGTGAAGAGATTGCTGTACGAGGTGTCCGTGATGGCATCGATATCCTTCTCCGGTGAGAGCAGACTCGTCAGTGCCTCAGAGTCGATGCGCTTCGGGAAGGGCATCAGCATGAGAATGCCGTGAATGCGCTCATTCTCGTTCAGTGCGCGGAGCGCGGCTTCGGCCTCTTCCTGAGAAACATCCTCCGGAAGGACGACGACCTTGCAATCGAAGCCATATTCCGAAGCCCTCTTGATGACGGCCTTCTCGTAATACTGTTCTCCGGCATCGTCGCCGATGCGAAACGTTGCGACCATGGGATCGCAGCCCTCCGCCTTCAATTTCTTGACACGAAGCTTGATTTCGCCGTCAATCGCATCGCGGACCGGCGCGCCTCGAAGTAGCGTCTCCATAGTTCATGTATCCTTTCCGATCGTGTTCTCCGGGGAACACGTTGATAGAGCAAAAACATTCATATTATTTTATCATAGCACCCCATTAAATTAAAGTATGGCAGGCCGAAGCCTGCCATTTTTCTCGGTGAATTTTCTATGAGGGATACCAAATTTTCTGATTGAAATTTGTTTCAATCCTACTTCCCGAGCGCCTCGCGTGCGAGTGCATCGGCGATGTCATTATAGCGGTCGCCGGAATGCCCCTTGACCTTGACGAAGGTGATGCGCATCACCTTGCGCGCCTCCTTGATGAAGGCCTTGTATCGCTGCGTCAGCGGGAGGTTGGCCTTCCATTCGTCATCAGCCCATTTGCCGATGCCCATATAATCGTGGAAAATCGCGACGGACGGGATGCCGTTCTCAAGGCACCAGGAGATGGCCGCCGCAGCGCCCTCGATCTCCCCGGCGACATTATGGAGCTCGGCTGCCGCTTCATCTGTGAACTTCCTCGAAATGCGCGCCACCTCTTCGCCGTCGCGAAGGATGACGGCGCCGCAGGCATAATGCTTCGTCGCCTTATCGAAGCTTCCGTCCACATAAGCGACATAACCGCGCGGGACCTTTTCGTCGCTCACCTTCGTGACGATGCTCCCGTTGGCCATATACGCTTCCGCGTCCGTGCGCTTCGGGAAGCTCTTGAATTCCGCGCCCTTGAAGCCCGTCACTTCCTTCTGACACGCCGCCCAGCTCTCATAGATGCCCGGATGACGGCCCTGACGGACGGCATAATATTTCTGAGGTGTTTTGCCCATGCTGTGTTTCTCCTGATAATTCTTCAGAAAGGTCCTTCGATGGAGCGGCGTGAGCCCGTGCTCCCGGATGCCCTCATAATGAGCGGCCGTGCCGTAGCCCTTGTTGCTCGCGAAGGCATACCCCGGATAGACTGCGTCCATCTCCTTCATGAAGGCATCCCTTTCCACCTTGGCAATGATGGACGCCGCCGCGATCGAATAATAAGTCGCGTCGCCCTTGATGACGGCATGCTGCGGAATGCCGAGGTCTCCGAGATCGACGGCGTCGATCAAGAGGAGCGAGATCCCCTCGCCGTTCCGCTCGCGAAGCTGCCGGTCCGCCTCCGCGACCGCTTCTCTCATGGCCTTCTTCGTCGCCTCGAGAATGTTGATCTCATCGATGGTCTCAGCGTCCGCGCGGCCGATGCCGACGGCGAGCGCCTCCTCGCGGATGGCTTTCGAGAGCGCCTCGCGGCGCTTCTCTGTAACCTTCTTCGAGTCGTCGATACCCTGAAGAGCGCAATCCGCCGGGAGCACCGTGCAGCAGGTGACGACCGGACCGGCCAGCGGCCCTCGGCCCACTTCATCGATGCCTGCGAGATAGCGATATCCCTTCCGGCGAAGCGCCTCCTCCGGCGCTCTCAGCTCCTGATATCGTGCGGCAAGCGCGGCCGCTCTTTCTTCTTTCGTCATCGGAAATCCTTTCCGTTATTTCTGTATCGATTCGTTAATTCTCTGTATCGATTCGCTGTAAATTCGCTTCCGCCCTACTTCCTCGGTGCCTGCTCCAGCGTGATCCTGCCGATGAGACCGCTCCGGAATTCATCGAGGAGCATACGGCCCGTGCGCTCATAATCGATGCGCTTCCCGGAGAGATAGAAGCCGCGCTTCTCGGCGATCGCCTCCATGTCGGCCAGCGCCGGCGGGATCGGCATCCCGTCCTCATCGTAGAGATCCTCATAATATTCATCCGGGCTGCCGAGCTCCGGCAGCTTGTATCTCGCACGGAGCTCCTCCGGATACCGCTCCCGCAGGACCTTCAGCAGCTCAAAGGCAAGGTCCTGTACATCGAGTATTTCTTCCTTGATGCTGCCGCAGAAGGCCAGATACAGGCCGACCTTCGGATCCTCGAACTTCGGCCAGAGGATGCCCGGCGTATCCAGAAGCTGCATCCCGTTCTCCAGCGTGATCCACTGTTTGCCCTTCGTCACGCCCGGGCGGTCGCCGGTCTTGGTGCTCTTCTTTGCCGTCAGGCGGTTGATAAACGAGGATTTCCCGACATTCGGGACACCGACGATCATGAGGCGAAGCGGGCGCTTGTAGCTCCGTTCCGCGTCCCTTTTTCGCTGATACTCCTGGAGGAGACGGAAGAATTCCTTCGTATGCTCGCCGGTCTGTGCATTCATCGGCAGAGCGGCGTTTCGACCGCCGAAGTATTCCTGCCAGCGCGCCGTCTCGGCTTCGTCGGCGAGGTCGCACTTCCCGAGGAGGACGATGCGCTTCTTATTCCCGAGCAGTTCCCCGATAATCGGATTGCGGCTCGAGACGGGAATGCGGCTGTCCAGAATCTCGACGACCAGGTCAACGGCCTTGAGGTTGTCCTGAATCAGCTCGCGCGTCTTCTTCATATGTCCCGGATACCAATTGATATGTTCGATCATCCTTCGTTCCTTTCGTTCTCGTACTCTTCGTTCCAAGAAAAAATGCATACCGAGGCGTCCGCTTCGGTATGCATTCCTTTCATTTCCCTGTGCGGAAGACGAGCTCGATTAGTCAGCCTTCTTGATGCGGGCTGCCTTACCGGTTCTCTCACGCATGTAGTTGAGCTTCGCTCTTCTGACCTTACCGGCCTTGACGAACTCAATCTTCTCGATCTTCGGCGAGTGGATCGGGAAGGTCTTCTCAACTCCGATGCCCTGACAAAGTCTTCTTACCGTGAAAGTCTCGGAAATACCGCCGCCCTGTCTCTTGAGGACATAGCCCTCGAAGACCTGGATACGCTCTCTCTGACCCTCGACGATACGGATGTGAACTCTGACCGTGTCACCGACGTTGAATGCAGGAATGTCATTCTTCTTGTATTCCTGCGTTACGGAATCCAAAATGTTCATATTTGTTCCTCTCCTTCATAGACGTTCTTGGTCTGTTTATTCATCGAGCCTGTCTCGATTACTTGCGCGACCAGAGGACCGCCCGTAATAACTTGTATATATTATCACGATGCGCAGGGGATTTCAAGGCTTTTTTCCTCGGAATTACAGCCTTTCTACGCTCTCGGATGCGTGCGATTGTAGACATCCTTCACGCGGACGCGGATAGCCGAAAGGTAGGCGATGCCGACCGACATATCATCAAAGCCCATGAGGTCCTGGAGCGTCCGGAGGTCGCCGCCGTTCTGAAGGATGTGGACCGCGAAGCTGTTCCTCAGGATGACCGGCGTCATGCGCTCCTTCGCACCGATAGCATCCCCGTATTCCTTCAGGATCTTCCATACGCCCTGGCGCGTCAGCATCGAACCGCGGAAATTGATGAATACGACATCGTCGGCAGACGGCGTGCGTCCGTCGCCCGTGAGCGCCCCGTAAGCCTCATCGCGATAACGGAGGAGCGCTTTCATCGCATACGAACCGAGCGGCACGATGCGGCTCTCGCCGGTGCCGTCCTGGAGCGTGACGAAGTTCATGCGAAAGTTGATATCGCGGAACTTCAGCCGCACCGTCTCTGTCACCCGCGCACCCGTGCCGTACATGAACTCGAGAAGTGCGCGGTCGCGAAGCCCCTTGAAGGACTCGTCCGGCGTCTCCATCAGCTTCGTGACCTCCTCGACGGTCAGGAATTCCACCTGGCGGCGGTCGTTTCTCGACGTATGGATCTTGCGGAAGGGATTCGGATCCTTGTAGAGATCCTGCCCTTTCAGATATTCGTAAAACAGGCGAATGGAGCTGATTTTTCGGTTGATCGTCGCCTTCGACTTGTTCTCATTCTCGAGCTCGAGGACATACGCGACCGCATCCGAATCGCGGCACGATTCGAGCGGCTTGCTGCTGTGTTCCTCCAGGAAGATCTCAAAGCTCGCAAGGTCCCTCTTGTAAGCGATCAACGTATTCTCGGATTTGTGCTTCTCCGTACGGAGATATTCGATGAATGCCTCGATCCTCTCACTGCAATCGACATGCACTGCCATAAAGTCCTCCTAAATGAGCCCCTTCGCTCGTGCGAAGAGAATACCCGAAACCGTCTTCCCGTCCGTGATCTTTCCGTTCAGAATGCTCTCGATCAATTCATCCGGGTCGCAGGCATAGAGATCGAGATCCTCCGTATCGTCGAAGTCCGTCTCGCCCGGCGTGAGATCCGTGCAGAAATAGAAGAGGAGTCTCTCCTCGGAATATCCGGCGCACGGAATGCTCTCCATGAACTTCTCAACATGGCCGGCGCTGTATCCGGTCTCCTCGCGAAGCTCGCGGTTCGCCGCTGTGAGCGCATCCTCGCCGGGATCGATCTTACCCGCCGGAAGCTCCAGCAGGAATTCCTTGGCTGCCTGTCTCCATTGACGGACCATCAGGATCTTGCCCTCGTCCGTCACGGCGAGCATGACCGAAGCGCCGCGGTGCATAAGAATATCGCGAACCGCTTCCTGTCCTCTTGCCGCAATGATATGGTCTCTCCGAATCTTGAAAATCGCACCTTCATAGACGATCTCACTTCGAAGCGTCTTCTCTTGATATGCCATAAGCCTCTCCCCTCCGTCTTAGTTACAAATAATTTTACCACCTGACAGGGCTTCGTGAAAGAGTCATTCCTTCTTCCTCGGCAGTTCGTCCCATGAAAGCATCTCTCTTCGCGCACGAAAAAGCCGCGGATTCCTCCGCGGCATGCCGAAGTGCTGTCTCTCCTTTCTCTCTGTCCCTCCTCGGCGTCGCCCGTTCGCCGCCGAACGATAAAGCCGGATATCCGGCGGAGCATCGGAAGCCTTCTCACGAAATCTCATTCCGTGAGCGCCAGCTGTTTCGCCAGCTCGTGAAGAAAAAGCTGTTTATAGCGCTTCCAGGTATTCTCATGCGCGCCCACCGGCGTCCTGCCGCCGCGTTCAATCACCGATTGCAGCACCCCTTCGCGGTAGCATTCCGGAATTCTCTCGAGCGCCGAACGAATGGCACAGAGGCGGACGAAAGCCTCCTCGTAAGCGCCCTGATCCGAGTCCCCGTCCGACACCATTCGCTCGAGCCGCTCCATCCCGCGGACGATCCAGACGCATTCATAATAAATCTCCCGCGGAAGCACCAGCTCCTTCCTCTTCACCGATTGATACTCCTTCATAAGCCCCTCCTTCATCGCACCCTCAGTCTATCCGCAGCGACGCAAATAGTAAATATGCCGGAAGAAGGTCGGGCATTTGCGCTCCGAAAAGAAGAAAAAAATGCCGCATCCCGTCCGAGCCCGGAGGGATACGGCATGCCGTACATTCCTTATTCTTCGATGACCGCCGCCTGCAGCTGAACCGTGTCCTCGGCAAGCTGCTGGACAATATTGTTGATACGGCGAAGCTGCTCCGGCGAAATGTGACGACCGGTTTCCATCTTCGCCTCGTAGAGAACGCCGCCGATGTTGTCATTGATCTCGGAGATCTTGTTGCGAAGCGCATGAAGCTCGTCCTCGCTGATCTCCCAATCAAAGGCCTCATTGACAGACTCGTCATGCGCGAGCTCCGTGGCCGCCGCGCCGCCCGGCTCGAGCTCGAATTCCGCATTCTCCGTGAGAACGACGACTTCCTTCCCGAGCTTCTCCCGAACAGTCGCCGCAAAAGCCTCCTTCGCATCCTTCTCGCCGTGGACGAGGAAGACCTTCGGATTCGTCCGGAAATGCGCCAGCCAATCGAGAAGCCCTTCGCGGTCCGCATGGGCGGAGAATCCTTCGAGGTTCACGATTTCGGCGCGGACCTGAATTTCCTCGCCAAAGAGGTTCACTGATTTCGCCCCTTCCACCAGCTTGCGGCCGAGCGTACCTTCCGCCTGATAACCGACGAAGATGACGGTCGACTTCGGATCCCAGAGGTTGTGCTTGAGATGATGGCGGATACGTCCCGCCTCGCACATGCCGCTCGCCGAGATGATGATCTTCGGCTTGCGATTATTATTCAGCGCTTGCGACTCCTCCGTCGAGTGGGTGAAATAGAGATTCTTGAAAGCGAGCGGGTCGTCGCCGCGTGCGATGAGGGCCCGCGCTTTTTCATCAAAGACGGCCATGTTCTCGCGGAAGACCTCCGTCGCCGAGGTGGCCATCGGGCTGTCGATATAGACGTCGATGTCCTTGAGCTCGCGGCAGCTCTCCGGATCCTCGTCGTAGATCTGATTGAGAAGATAGATCATCTCCTGCGTACGTCCGACGGCAAAGGACGGAATGATGACCGTGCCGCCGCGCTTAACGGTGCGCATGATGGCCGAGAGGAGACCGCGGATGCTGAGCTCACCCTCCTCGTGGAGGCGGTTGCCGTACGTCGTCTCCATGATGACGTAGTTCGCCTTCTTGATATAAATCGGGTCGCGGAGAATCTCACGATTCTGTACACCGAGATCGCCGGAGAAGACGATTTTGGTCGTTTCGCCGGCCTCCTGTACCCAGATTTCCGTGATGGCCGATCCGAGAATATGACCGGCATCGTTAAAGCAGATGGCCGTTTCGTCATTCAATTCGACACGCTGATCATAGAGAATCGGCGTGACATAGCGAAGGGCTTCCTCGGCATCGTCGATGGTATAGAGCGGTTCGACCGGCGGCTCGCCCTTGCGCTCCGCCTTCTTGTTCTTCCACTCTGCTTCCTTCTCATGGATATAGGCGCTGTCACGCAGCATGATAGGGAGCAGATCCGCTGTCGGACGGGTGCAATAGATCGGTCCGCGGAAGCCGCGCTTCACGAGGAGCGGCAGCCTGCCGCAGTGGTCGATGTGCGCATGGGAGAGGATGACCGCCTCCACCTCCGAAGGATCGAACGGGAACGGCTCCTCATTCAGGCGCTCCTGCGCCTTGCCGCCCTGGAACTGCCCGCAATCGAGCAGTATGCGATGATTCTCGGTCGAGAGCAGATGACACGATCCGGTGACGCCTGTCGTCGCTCCGCAAAATTTAATTTTCATAGCAGCGCTCCTTCCGGTCGGAATGAAAATCCGACCCCTGAGTCACGATGAGGCCGGCGCCTCTCGCATAATGACGAAGCCACTCCTGCTCCTCTTCCTTGGCGGAAGGATGCACGCATTCAATTCCGTCGATTCCGAGGCCGACCATCTCTCCGAGGAGTGATTTCAACCTTTCTTGGAAAGCCTCTCCCTCGCCGCGGCGGCGAATCTCCATGGGATGCGCCATCACGACGAGACCTCCCGCTTCATGGATGAAGCGTACGACTTCATCTGTCGGGAGAAATTCCTTCTGTACCGCAGCGATTTCCGGTGCCGCATAGATGTCGCGAAAGACCGTGTTTACATCCTCGGCCCAGCCCTTACGGACGATCGCCTCCGCAAAGGTAGGTTTCCCTATATAACGTCCCTCGTTCACGGCAAAGAGTTCATCGGTCGTCACGGGATATCCCATCGACGCCAGGGCCTTCTGCAGACGGTCGTTCCGCGCGGCGCGAAGGCGGTGCATGCGATTCAGCGCCTCATCCATGGCCGGCTCCCCGAAGCGGAAGCCGTATCCAAGAATGTGGATCTCATCGCCCGTGACATGCTTGGTCGAGCATTCGATGCCCGGAATCACGCGAATCGAGCGACCCTTCGCATACTGAATCGCCTGCTTCGAGCCCTCATATTCATCATGATCGGTGATCGCGATCTCGGTATACCCTTCCGCTTCCCATCGATCGACGATGGCCTCCGGAGAGAGCTTGCCGTCGGAATAATAGGAATGAATATGATAATCCTGATGTCCGTTCATGCGCCCTCCTCTCTGCTGTGATCCGAGCCTTCGAGCCTGTTATCAATCCTGCAAATAGCTGATATAAGGGAGATTGCGGAACTTCTGATCGAAATCGAGACCGAAGCCGATGATGAAAAGGTCATCAACCTCGAATCCGATATAATCCGCCTGAAATCCCGTCGTACGACGCGAAGGCTTATCGAGCATCGTGCAGACCTCGAGGCTCTTCGGATTTCTATCCTGCAGCTTCTTCAGCAGATACGTCAGCGTCGTTCCGGTATCGACGATATCCTCGACGACGAGGACGTTCTTGTGATAAAGGTTCATCTCCGTATCCATGGAGATCTTAACGACGCCGGACGACGTGGTGCTCGAGCCGTAGCTGCTCGCACGGATGAAATCGATGGCGGTATCGACCGTCAAATACTTCAGCAGCTCCGACATCCACATGACGGATCCCTTCAGCGTACCGATGACGATGAGCTCTTCCCCTTCATATTTCTTCGAAATCTCTTCGGCAAGCTCCTTCGCGCGTGCGGTGATCTGATCGTAATCGTAAAGGATCTTACCGACCGTTTCATGAGCCATGTTTCTTTCCTCCTGCTTCCTTATTCCTCTTCCTGTGCAAGCGATGTGCGATACTGCTCGACGAGCTCCTCCATCACATCGAGGAGCGCCTCCTGACCCGTTCTCTTGAGAGAAGAAATCGGCAGAAGGATGTCCTCCTTCGACATGCCGAGCGTCTCTCGGATCAGCTTGATATTCTTCTGTCTCTCGTTCGCCGAAACCTTATCTGCTTTGGTTACTACTACAATACCATCAAGATCATAGTATTTCAAATACTCATACATCTGGACGTCCTGCGCCGTCGGCTTGTGGCGAATGTCGACAAGCTGAATGACCTTGAGAAGGCACGGGCGCTTCTCCAGGTAGCTCTCCATCATCTTGCCCCATTTCTCCGACTCCGAGCGGGAGACCTTGGCATACCCGTAGCCCGGGAGATCGACGATGCGGAAGGCATCCTCGATGCGGTAGAAGTTAATGGTTCTCGTCTTGCCCGGGCTGCCGCTGACGCGGGCCAGGCTCTTCCGTCCGGTGAGCAGATTGAGAAGCGAGGACTTGCCGACATTGGAACGCCCGGCAAAGGCGATCTCCGGAAGGTCCGGCGCCGGATACTGCGCCGGACGGACAGCTACCGCTTCCAGCTCTGCGTGATTGATCTTCATCTCGGACCTCCTATTCGATGATGAGCTCGCGGAAGGCATCCTCTGCCGTATGCAGGAAGACGAACTCTATCTTCTTCCGTACGGATGCCGGGATCTCCTCAATATCCTTGCGATTCTCCTCCGGGAGCAGAATCTTCGTAATGCCCTGACGATAAGCCGCGAGGACCTTCTCGCGAACACCGCCGATCGGCAGAATGTCGCCGGTCAGCGTGATCTCACCCGTCATGGCGATATCGCGGCGAACTCTCTTGCCGGAAAGCGCCGAGAAGAGTGCGGAGCACATCGTCACGCCGGCACTCGGGCCGTCCTTCGGTGTTGCGCCCTCCGGAATGTGAATCTGGAAATCGTTCTCCTGGAAGCGCTCGGCCGGAATCTCATAACGCTCGGCAATGGAGCGAAGATATCCGATAGCCGTCTGCGCCGATTCCTTCATGACGTCGCCCATCTGGCCCGTCAGAATCAGCTTGCCTGTTCCCGGCATGACCACGGTCTCGATCTCCAGCGTCACGCCGCCGACCGCCGTCCATGCCATGCCCGTCGTCACACCGACCTCCGGCTCCTTCTGCAGCTTATCCTCGCGGTAAATGACCGGTCCGAGGTAGCGCTCCAGGTTGCGGGAGGTGACGGAATAATGATGCTTCTTCTCTGTCACGATATTCTTCGCGACGCGGCGGCAGACCTTGCCGATCTGACGTTCCAGGTTACGAACGCCGGCCTCCCTCGTATATTGCTGAATGATGTCGCGAACCGCCTGCTCCGAGAACGTGAGCTGATTCTTGCGAATCGCGTGCTCCTTGAGCTGCTTCGGGATCAGATGCTCCGTCGCGATGTGCAGCTTCTCCTCCTCGATATAGCTCGGGAGTTCGATGATCTCCATGCGGTCGAGAAGCGGGCGCGGAATGGTCTGCGTCGAATTGGCCGTCGTGATGAACATAACCTTGGAGAGATCGAATGGGATCTCCAGATAGTGATCCGTAAAGGTCTTATTCTGCTCCGGATCCAGAACCTCGAGGAGGGCCGATGCCGGGTCGCCGCGATAATCGGCGCCGATCTTGTCGACCTCGTCGAAGAGGAAAAGCGGGTTGTTCGTCCCGCACTCCGAAATGCTCGTCATGATGCGGCCCGGAATGGCGCCGACGTACGTTCTTCGGTGGCCGCGAATCTCCGCCTCATCGCGAACGCCGCCGAGCGACATGCGGATGAATTCGCGATTCGTCGCACGGGCGATGGAACGCGCGATGGAGGTCTTGCCGACGCCCGGAGGACCGACCAGACAGATGATCGGGCCGCGGATGCCCTTCGCCAGATGTACGACGGCGAGGTATTCAAGAATGCGCTCCTTGACCTTCTCGAGACCGTAGTGATCCTCGTTGAGGATCTTTTCCGCCTTCTTGAGATTCGTATTGAGCTTCGAGGCCTTGCGCCACGGGAGCTCCAGCACCGTCTCGACATAGGTGCGAATGACATTGGAATCCGGGCTCATCGGGCTCAGCTTTTCGAAGCGAGCGATTTCCTTACGGATTTTCGTATCGATCTTTTCCTCGAGCTGAAGCTCATCGAGCTGCCTGCGCCAGTTCTCGGCCTCCGCTGAAACGGAATCCTCCTCGTTCTCGCCGAGCTCATCCTTGATGACCTTGAGCTGCTCGCGGAGGAAGTATTCGCGCTGTCCCGCATTCATGTTCTGGATGGTCTCCATGCGAATTTTCTTCGCCAGGACCTCGATACGCATCTCCTTGTTGATGATCTCGAGGACCGCCTTGGCGCGCTCAACATCGCTCTGTAACTCCAAGACCTCCTGCTTCTGCGTATACGGGACATCCAGCTCGCTCGCGATCACATCGGCCATTTGTCCGAGGCTGTCGACGCTCTCGAGCAGCGTCTGCGCCGCCGCTTCCCCACTCTCAAGAAAATGTACATACTGCAGGTACGTCTCTCGAAGCAGACGGCGATACGATTCCGCCAGATCCTGCTCCTCGGTGCCCTCTTCGCCCTCGGTCACTTCGTCGGGACGAAGATCGTAATCGCAATACATCACGCCGTCCTCCATATAGATGGACGCAATCGTGACGCGCTCATCGATCTGTGCCGTGGCGCGAACGTATTCCTCGTGATTCTTAACGACCTGTTTGATGCGAATCAGCGTGCCGACGTGGTAGCAATCCTCCTCCGTCGGGTTCGTCACTTCGATGTCCTTCTGCGTGGCCACGACCAGATAGCGGTCCGCCTCCATCGCCGCCTCGAGCGAAGCGAGCGAGAGATCTCTGCCGATATCAAAGCTGACCACCGTTCGCGGAAAGAAGGTCTGTCCGCGAAGCGGAATAAAAGGTATTCTCGCCTCCATGATTTTCCTCCTTATAATAACGGACGGCCGCATCTTGCCGCAGCCGCCCCGATATTGTTGCATGTGGTTGTTGCGCAAAAATAGGCCTCTTCACAAGATGTATTCGGCCTATGCTCCCTGTTCCGTCACATATTCCGGATCGGCGCCGTTCTCGACCGTATCCTTCGTGATGATGACTTTCTTGATCTCCGGATGCGACGGAATATCGTACATGATATCCGTCATCATGCCTGCAAAGATGCCGCGAAGTCCGCGGGCTCCCGTCTTCAGCTCGATGGCCTTGTTCGCGATTGCCGAGATGGCCTCCTCGGTCACCTCAAGCTCTACGCCGTCCATGCGGAACAGCTCGCGGTATTGACGGATGAGCGAATTCTTCGGCTCCTTCATGATGCGAACGAGCGCCTCCTCCGAGAGCTCGCTCAGGGCGACGATCATCGGAAGACGTCCGATCAGCTCCGGAATGAGTCCGAAGCGGAGCAGGTCCTCCGGCTCGACGAGGTGAAGGATCTCGCGCTCATCGAGGTCGTCGAGCTTCGTCTGCTCAGCGTTGAAGCCGATGACGCGGTCGCCGAGTCTCCGCTTGATGATCTTCGAAAGACCCGTGAATGCGCCGCCGCAGATGAAAAGGACGTCCTTCGTATCGAACTGGATGAACTCCTGCATCGGGTGCTTGCGGCCGCCCTGCGGCGGAACGTTGGCGACGGTGCCCTCGATGATCTTGAGGAGCGCCTGCTGGACGCCCTCACCGCTGACATCGCGGGTGATGGAGGTGTTCTCCGACTTGCGGGCAATCTTGTCGATCTCATCGACATAGATGATGCCCTTCTGTGCGCGCTCGAGATCGCCGTCGGCTGCCTGATACAGTCGCAGCAGGATGTTCTCGACATCCTCACCGACATAACCGGCTTCCGTCAGCGACGTCGCATCGACGATGGCAAAAGGCACATCCAGCGTGCGCGCCAGCGTCTGCGCCAGCAGCGTCTTGCCGCTTCCTGTCGGTCCGAGCATCAGGATATTGCTCTTCTGGAGCTCGACGGCATCCTTCTTCTCGTCACCAGCATGCTCGGCAGCATAACGGATGCGCTTGTAATGATTATAAACTGCAACGGCCAAGCTCTTCTTCGCAGCCTCCTGCTCGATGACATAAGCATCCAGTTCTGCGGAAATATCCGCCGGCTTCGGCAGTTCCTCCTTCGTCTCCGAAGGAAGAGCGACCTCGTCCTTCAGAAGGAAGGCGCAGGTGTTCACACACTCGTCGCAGATATAGACATCCGGTCCGACGATGATGCGGCGGACCTGCGAGCTTCTCTTGCCGCAGAACGAGCAGATCAATTCATTTCCGGCATTCTTGTTCTCGTTATCCAATATGCTTCTCCCCTTACTTGTTCTCCTTCTTGCTGGCGACGACCTTGTCGATCAAGCCGTAAGCAAGGCCTTCCTCTGCCGACATGAAGTGATCGCGGTCCGTATCGAGCACGATCTTCTCCAGCGGCTGTCCCGTCGCATCGGCGAGAATGCGATTCAGCTTATCCTTCGTTCGCTGCATCCAGTCGGCCTGGATCATGATGTCCGAAGCCTGGCCCTTCGCCCCGCCGAGCGGCTGATGAATCATCAACTCCGCAGTCGGGAGTGCGAAGCGCTTACCCTTCGTTCCTGCCGTCAGGAGAACAGCACCCATGCTGGCTGCCATGCCGACGCAGATGGTCGTGATATCCGGCTTGACATACTGCATCGTATCGTAGATGGCCATGCCCGCCGTGACCGAGCCGCCCGGAGAATTGATATAGATATTGATATCCTTCTCCGCGTCCTCCGCTTCGAGGAAAAGCAGCTGAGCGACGACGACGCTTGCCAGATGATCGTCGATCTCCTGATCGATGAAAATGATGCGATCCTTGAGCAAGCGCGAGTAAATATCATAGCTGCGCTCTCCGGCGCCGGTCTGCTCTACTACATAAGGAATTAAACTCACGTGTATCTCCCCTCTGCAACGCAAGCAGCCGCGAGGGCTGCTTCGTTACATACCAAATATTCCGTTATCGTTCATCGGACGCCGTTTCGTCCGCTATTAAGGGCACTGCGTCCGCGTACGAGGTGATTATTCTGCGTCAGCAGCCTTCGGCTCCTTGACAGCCTTCTCGTACATGAAGTCGACAGCCTTGCGGGTCTTGATATCATCGGCAAAGAAGCTGAGATTGTCCTCACCGATCATCTTCTTGACCTGCTCTACCGTCTGGCCGTAGTTCTTAGCGAACTCCTCGAGCTCCTTCTGAATTTCTTCCTCGGTAGCCTCGATGTTCTCCTGATTGATAACACCGCGGAGGAGAATGCGAAGAGCCACTCTCTTCTCAGCATCCTCACGAGCGCTGTTGCGGAGTTCCTCCATCGTCTGGCCGACCATCTGGAGGTAGCTCTGGATGTTCATGCCCTGGTACGTGAGCTGCTGGTTCATCTCCTGAATCATGCGATCGAGCTCATCCTGGACCATGACAGCCGGAACCTCAACCTCGTTCTCCTCGCGGAGTTTGTCGAGGAGCTGGTTCTTCATCGTGTCCTCATCTCTCTTAGCAGCGGCATCGACCAAATTGCTGCGGAGTTCTTCCTTGAACTCGTCGAGCGTCTCATACTCGCTGACATCGCTGGCGAGATCATCATCGATCTCCGGAAGGACTTCCTTCTTGATCTCGTGGATCTTCGTTGCGAAGTGAGCCTCCTTGCCTGCGAGCTCCGCTGCGCCGTAGTTCTCCGGGAACGTGACGACAACGTCAACCTCATCGCCGGCATTCTTGCCGATCAGCTGATCCTCAAATCCCGGGATGAACATGCCGGAACCGAGGCGAAGCTCGTAGTTCTCAGCCTTGCCGCCGTCAAACGGAACACCGTCGATCGAACCGTCGAAGTCGATGACGACCGTGTCGTCCTTCTCCGAAGCGCGATCCTCAACCGTCTCCAGTCTTGCCTGGCTCTTCTGAATCTTGAGGAGGTCATTCTCGACATCCTGATCCGTAACTTCGGTCTTGACCTCGTCGATCTTGAGGCCGACATAATTCTTGACCTCAACCTCCGGGAAGAGCTCGACCTCTGCCGTGATGGTGATGTCCTTCGCCTTGTCGATCTCGCCGACCTCGAGCTTCGGCTGGTTGATAACCTCGAGGTCGAGAGCCGTGAGAGCCTCCGGATAAGCCGTTCCGAGAAGAGCATTCAGCGCCTCATCGTAGAAGATGTCCTGTCCGTACATATTCTCGATGATCTTGCGCGGAGCCTTGCCCTTGCGGAATCCGTCGATCCGGAAATTGTCCTTGTTCTTCTTATAGGCATCAACGATAGCCGCCTCAAACTCCTCCGGCGTGAAGACGAGCTCAAACTTTGCTACGTTGTTTTCTTTCGAAATAAGATTATTGTTCATTGCTATCCTCCTGCAAATTATTGACTGTTATGATGACTTGATACGGCTGTTATTCGTTGAAGCCCTTCTGCAGCTTCGATTCGTTCTCCGGCTGCAGCTCGTACTTCGAAGCCAGGTGCTCCGCGACCTCGCGGAAGTTGTCCTCGTCGCCGTGATACCACTCGAGCTCCATTTCCGAAATCGGCAC
>CASEEM010000038.1 GCA_949286985.1 uncultured Eubacteriales bacterium | reverse complement strand
CCCAGCCGGAGACGACACCGTCCTCGACCAGCTTCTTGAGATAGCGCTTGCTCATCAGCATATCCGTGATATTGAGGCGTGCGAATTCAATCTGGCGCGGCGGATTCGGCCACATGCCGACCTCTTCGAGAACCCAATCATAAAGCGGTCTGTGATCCTCGAACTCCAGCGTACAGATGGAATGTGTAATACCCTCGATGGCATCCTCGATCGGATGCGCGAAATCGTACATCGGATAAATGCACCAAGTATCTCCCGTATTGTGATGCGTTGCATGAGCGACGCGGTAGATAACCGGATCTCTCATATTGATATTCGGCGAAGCCATATCGATCTTAGCACGAAGCACCGCTTCTCCGTCCTTGAACTTGCCGGCTCTCATATCTTCAAAGAGCGCCAGGTTCTCCTCGACGGAGCGGTTGCGGTACGGGCTCTCCTTGCCCGGCTCCGTCAGCGTTCCGCGGTATTCACGAATCTCGTCCGCCGTCAGATTGCAGACGAAGGCCTTGCCCTTCTTGATCAGGGTGACAGCCGCCTCGTACATCGTATCGAAATAATCGGAAGCCCAAAGGCGTTCGTTCCACTCGAAACCGAGCCAGCGGACATCCTCCTCGATGGAGTTGATATATTCCATGTCCTCCTTCACTGGATTCGTATCGTCATAGCGGAGATTGCAGGTGCCCCCGTACTTTGCTGCCGTCGTGAAGTTCAGGCAGATCGACTTCGCGTGGCCGATGTGAAGATAACCGTTCGGTTCCGGCGGAAAACGGGTCGCGACATGGTCATAGCGACCCGACGCCAGATCCTCGTCAATCATGTTGTGGATGAAATTGCTGCGGACAGCCGTATCCTTTTCTCTATCCATCGTACCCTCCATGGTTCGAAAGCATTGTATAACAATATAATCATTATATCACATTCTCGCGAACGCTTTAAATATCCGTTCGGCTGAGCATCTCGGCCGGCGTCTTCCGCATCATGCGGTAGAGCGGAGCGAGTCCTATCAAGAGATTGAAGGCGAGAAGCAGCAGGAAGGTGATAACCGCGACGGCCGGCGTATTCATGAAATTGCCTGCCATGGTCGGCAGTGCTTCGACAATCTGCACCGCCAGCGCCCGTCCGAGCCAGATGCCCGGAATGGCCGTAATCAAGGTGATGGCGATGATCTCGCCCGTGAACATGTGATAGATATCGCGCTTCTTCACGCCGATGGCGCGCATCGTGCTGATTTCCTTGATACGCGAAAGGAAGGAGGAGCGCATCATGAGATAGATCTCCGCCATGGCGACGGCAAGCATGACGCCTGCCGCAATCAGATAGGAGCGAAGCTGCTTCAGGTTCTCCGATTTGTAAGCGGCGAGGTCGCGCACGTCATTATCCTCGACATCGTAACCGAGTTCGCGGATAGACTCTCTGACGGCGGCCTTGTCCCCTTCCTCCGTCACATAGACCGAAACCTGATCGCTGTTCGCAATCTTTTGAAGAAGCATGGTATGGCTCGTGACATAATAATCATCGAGCATCGGATCGGAGGATTCATAATAACCGGAAACGGTCAGCGACGTGTTTCCGACTCGCTTACCGATGGTCTTCCCGATCGCCGCTTCCCCTTCATGGTATTGGTTGACTAAGACCTCATAATCGGAATCCGGCGCGCTTCCCTTCGTGATCTTGATATCACTGCGGTGCGCATAATCCTTGATTCCCTTCGAGGAATCATCCGTCTCCTCTTCCGCCCTTGCGAAACCGAAATCCTGCTGCGGGCCCTCGGACGGGTTCTTTTCCGCTGCCGTCGTGACGGCATCGTCCACTTCCGCATCCGGGAGGAAGATCTCCGGGGATTCACGGTTCGAGATACCGCGGATCGTGTAAGTCCTGTCACCGATCTCGACCGTGCGGCCGATCCATTCTTCATCTTCGTAGATGCCGATTTGAGCCGGGATCTTGCTCTTATGAAGCATATCGATCAGGAGCTTGTCGACGACAATGCCTCTCGCGTCCGTCGGCTTCTCACCGACAATCACTTCGCCGCTGTCCAAGCAGGACAGGCGGACGACGGAGGCGCCCTGCGTCGCCGCGGCATCATGCGTCTGCCAATAATCGTCGAGCATGAAATCCACCGTGACCTGCGAGGTGCCCGGGATGACATATTCGACGCCATCGACCGAAGCGAGGGTATTCAGCGTCGCTTCCGTATGCCTCGAGTTCGGCACGGTCAGATAATGATCGCTCGTCGTCTTATAATCCTCCGGGCGGATATCCAGAGCGCCGAAGGATTCCGATAATGCGAAGTACGCGAAGACGGCCGCGAAGAAAAAGCCGACCAAGAGGAACTTCCGAAGCGGCCGGAAGGAAGCGATTTTCTTAAACCCATCCTTGAGCGAACGCCACGGATTGAAGAGCGAAGCGTACCGCGCGCGATAGCCCTCCGGCAGGTGGGCGTCGTAGCGGAAGTCATTGGCTTCGTAGATGCTCTCGTCCAGAGCCTCATAATGGGCATCGATCATCTCCATGTTGCCGGAATCGTCGACGACCTGGTAGCGGCCGCCGGTGTCGATGAAGAGATTGCCGCCGCGAACGACGATGCGAATCTTCGATTCCTGCACATCATCGGCATAGAGCTCCACGGAGGCCCGGCCGAAGTCCACCTCCTCCTTCATGGCGAAGTCCTTGAGGTAGATCTTGTTCTCAAGCTGAAAGTCCAGGCGCTTCTCGGTGTCGTTCAAGCGATCCGAGATGATGCGGCCGTCCCGAAGCTCGACGATGCGCGAGGCATAGAACTCGGCGATCTTCTGCTCGTGGGTGACGAGAATAACGAGGCGATCCTTCGAAATCGTCTTGATGATATTCATGACCTCGATGGTATTCGCACTGTCGAGGTTCCCCGTCGGCTCGTCGGCGATGATGATGCGCGGATTCTTCGCGATGGCGCGCGCAATGGCAACGCGCTGACGCTGACCGCCGGAAAGCGCTTCCGCAGTCTTGTGGCGGAAGGAATAAATGCCGACGGCGCGGAGGCAGTAGTCCACGCGCTCCTTGATGACGTCCTTGTCCTTGATGCCTATCATGCGGAGGACCAGGGCGACATTCTCGAATACAGACTCCTGATCGAGGAGGTTGAAATTCTGGAAGATATAACCGATGGCGGCATTGCGCAGCTCATCGATCTTGCCTCGGCGAAGCTTCGTCAGGCAGATATCATCGATATAGATCTGTCCGGAGTCGACGCTGTCAAGGCCGCCGATGGCATTGAGAAGCGTCGTTTTGCCGCCGCCCGAAGGACCGAGCAGGGCGACAATGCCATTCTCCGGAAGCTCCAGGGAGGTATCGTTGATGACGTGGATCTCATTCGGCTTCTTGCGATTGAAATATTTATGGACATGTTGTAAACGAATCATCTTAAGCCTCCTCCCTGTAAACCTTCATCGCCGACTTGCCGAAGATGCGCCGCGAGTAACGGCGGGCGATGAGCGCCGACATGATCAAGAGGAGCACGCCGAGGATCACATAGTCGAGCGGTGTGAAGAAAGACAGCATGCTGCCGGCGAAAGGCACGTTGAGGACGCCGAGGCGAACGAGCACGCTGAGTCCGACGGAGAATGCATAAGAGATTGCCATCATGACAACCAGTTCAATCTTGAGAATGCGGTCCATGCTCTTCCGGTTCGCGCCGAGAATGCGAAGCGTCGAATAATAAGGATTTCTCGAGCGCATGATCAGGCGAATGACCGCATAAGCGATGAAGAAGAGGACGACGAATTCGACGACAAGCTTGATGCGGTTAAAGAACCGCATGACGGCATTGGCCGCATCCTGCACGGCCGAAGACGAATTGCTGATGCTGAGCGCATGATAGCCCTCTTCCGTGAAGGTCGTCTCCAGATTCCCCGCCTCGAGCGGATCCTCCGCATAGACACTGACCTGGTAATTGCCGCGCTGATAGAGCGTATTGAAATCCGCCGGATTGACGTAATAATAATACGAATACTGATCGAATTCCTCGCTCTTATACCCGAGCACCGATTCGATATTCTTCTTCGTGAACGGCTCCGCAGCCTTCAGCGTGACCGAGGATTCATAGAATCGATTCGAGATATTCAGCGTAATCGACCGGTTGCGCCAATTCGCATTCTCGAAGTTCATGGTATTCTGATCGGAGATCAGAACCGTTCCCCTCTCCACGCGGTCCGTCGGCACGACGATGAGATCGGAAGAGGACGGGTAATCGACCGCCGTCTTGCCGTAATCCGCCGTCATATCCGAGGAAACGGCGACCTCCTTCTTTGCTGCCTGCGCAATCAAGGAATCGCTGACATAGAAGCGGAGGTGAAGCGGATCGCTGCCGAGGTTTTCCTCCTGCGAAAGGACGATGCCCGATACCGTGAGCTTCTTGCCGACCAAATCGCAGTTATTCTTCATCGAACGGAATTCAAAGGATTGTCCGATGAGTTCCTCGCCGATGTTCTGAAGCTCTGCCACGGAGACATTATCCTTCGCGGCATAGATCAGGACCTCGTTGTCATTCTCCGGCAGTCTGCCGTAGGTCGCCTTCGTCTCCTTCAGCGTATCGAGCGGGAAAAACGCGCCCGCTTCCAGCGTATAGGCGTCGTGCATCGGATAGCAGAGATCGTCCAGCAGGATATCGCTCGGAACGACATAATCAACGCCCTCCACCGAGGCAATGCGGTCCATATCCTCTTCCGTGAAGAGGCTGTCGTCCTCCTTGCGCAGGATGATACGGCCGTTGTCATAGGTCGAGAAGTAAGAGGTCATGCCTCCGATCATATTCTGGTACTGCGACATGCCGGAGGAGGCATATTGCAGGATGATGGCACAGGCTACAAAGGTATATACGAGGAAGAGAAGGAGGAATTTGGACGGAATATTGAAGGCATTCCGGAGTCCGAGGCGGAGCTCCGAAGCGAATCCCATCTCACCTGAAGCATCCGAAAGCTCTGCCGCAGCCTGAGAACGCGTCTTCTCACGGCGAAGCGGTCCCTTCTCCGTTTCTCTCTTCAGTTCCTTCTTTGCCTTCTCCTCTTGATGTCTTTCGAGGAACGATTCGGCATATTCCTTCTCATGGCGCGCCGTCCGCGAGCCGCGCGGGATTCTCGTCGACCGACGATCCGATTCACCCGAAAGATATGCATCGATATCCAGAGAATCTTCGTTGCTCGGGGCCGGTTCGCTGTGCGAAGCGGCTTTCTTCGCCTCTTCCGAGTCGATGATCTCTTCTGCCGAAGCCGGCTCACTTGCCGAGAACACTTCCGTGAATTCTGCAGTCTCCGCGGCGGCAGGCTTCTCGCGCTCCACCGACGGCGTCAGCCTGCGGTCCTCCAGAATGCGTCCGTCATGCATCGTGATCTTTCGCGTCGCATACGGCTCCACCTGTTCATAATTATGCGTAACGATGATGACCAATCGATCGGCCGAGATGCGATACAGCGTCTCGATGACCTTGGCCGCCGAAGCCGTATCGAGGTTGCCCGTCGGCTCGTCCGCCACGATGATCGGCGCATCCTTCGCCAGCGCACGCGCAATGGCCACGCGCTGCTTCTGTCCGCCGGAGAGCTTCGCCGCTTTCGTCCGCGCATATTCCGACAGCCCGACCGACTCCAGGAGCTCCGCGGCGCGAGCCTTGCAATCCGCCTGCTTTCGCCCCGAGAGAAGCATCGCCAGCTCTACATTCTGCGCCACGGTATAACTGTTGACGAGATTAAAATCCTGGAAGATATTCCCGATATACGTCTTGCGATA
>CASEEM010000037.1 GCA_949286985.1 uncultured Eubacteriales bacterium | reverse complement strand
GGTTTCTTTGCATCTTTTGGTATGAGCCATACTCTGCTTAAACGTACAACACCCTCAATCCTGTTTTCAGAACATAGTGTCTGTATTCTTCGTTCTGAAATATCCCATTTAGTTGCAGCTTCCTGTACCGTCATATATTCTAACATAACAAACCTCCACAGTATTAGTAGATATATGATCCTCGGTCAAACGAACAATGGCAAGAAACGAATCGTGAGCACCAGCACCCAAAAGAACAGCGGCAGAGATTTCTCCCTGCCGCCTTTGCCACTAAAGTACCAAAGCAACGACCCGCCGGATGAGCCGGCGGGTCGTTTTTTCATAAGAATGATTGAAATGAAAATGTCATGAACGGATGGAGTCCGTCGATGCTACTTTGAATCCGAGGATCGGACGAGGAAGGCACTGCCGCCTTCAATCGTGATGGAAGCCGTATCTTCTTCCACTTCGTTGCTGATGCCGCGCGTCGTGGCGCGTGGAAGAGGGTAAGCGTCCAGATTATAATGGGCGCCGCGGATCGTGACCTGCGGCGTATCCTTATCGAGGACGGCGAGCCCGAAGAAGTGGTATTGCGGATCTTTCGTGATGGTGACGGTCTCGTTTCGAAGAAGGCGAACTTCATTGCGATGGTCCATGAACCGGAGCGAATCAAAGCTGTCCTTGAATCGTTCGAGGAGGGCGAGGTTGCCGAGGGTATGATCTAAGCGACCGCCGATGCCGCCGTAGACGAGGACGTCGGTGCAGCCGGCTTCCTCGGCATGGAGGAGGGCCGCTTCGGAATCAGTGATATCCTTTTCGACCGGATAAGTGATGGTGAGACAATCCATTTCGATGAGCTCGGTCGTCGAATCGAAATCTCCGATAACACAGTCCGGGCGAATGCCGAGTGCGGAAGCAATCATCTGACCGCCGTCGGCACAAATGACATAATCTGCTTCGCTGGAAAGTGTGAGAAGATCTTTTTCGTCGAGCGCGTCGACGTAAGAGACGATGATGAGGGCAGTGCGTGGCATAAGGTCTCCTTCCCGTGCGTTTGGTTGAATTTGTGTTAGTTCTATTATATACTTATATTCTATCTGTTGCAAAGAAAGCGAGGACTTGAGTCGATGAATGAATCGAATGACAGCAAGCAGCCGCGGTTCTATCAGATGACAGAACATCCGCAGGAGATCCGCTTGATGGCTGCATTGACGATGAGAAAGAAGCCGATGGTATTTCTGTCCGGCATCTTGCTCTTCTATGTGTTGACGGAGCTCGTTCCGAAGCTGCTCGGAATTTATGCGCCGGCTTCGTATGTGGACGTGCTGACTTCCGCGACGGCGATTGATGAGACTATCGCCGCACAGCTTCCGAAGACACCGTTCGTCTATATGCTCTATATCGCATTTTTCAGCGGCGCTTTTCATCTGGGTCTTAGTTCTTATCTGCTTCATTATCTCAGACAGGGAGAGGCGAAGGTATCTCTGGTCTTTGAGGGAATGACGCATTTCTTCAAGATGCTGATTCTCTTCATCGTGCAGAATTTCATCATCGCCTGCGGACTCTCGCTATTTGTCATTCCGGGCATTTATTTCATGTTCTCCTTCAGCCAAGCCTATTATTTGATGGCGGAGAATCCGAAGCTCAGCGTCTTCCGCTGCCTGGTCGCGAGCTGGCGAATCATGGACGGCAATCGCTTCCGCTTGTTTCTGCTCGATTTGACTTATGTGATTCTCATCATCATGGGATCGCTGCCGTATGCCATCGTATCGTCGCAGAGTCTTGTCGATCCGAGCACCATTCAGGGTATGCTGACTCTCTTTGCTGCGGCGATTCCTCAATATTGTGCCTACGGATTCCTCTTCCTCGGTCAAACGGTCTTCTTCGAGGTCCTCGTCAAAGAAGGCTTTGATCATTTCAATGAGCCGGGTGAAGATATCATTCGCGAATTCCGCAATCAGCATCGACCGTCGGCGGAAGAATAGGAATATTCGAATCGTTTTATGATTATGTAAAAGGAGCTGCTTCGTTATGAAGCAGCTCCTGTTTTGATTTGTGTGATGTGAAGGAAGGAAATCAGGCTGCTGAGCGAGTTGCGGCTCCGCCGGTATTGCCTCCGGAATCACCGCCGCCGGTATTGCCGCTGCCGTCTTCTCCTTCATCCGGATCCTCACCAGGATCAGGATCCTTGCCGTCATCAGGGTTCGTCGGAGTTTGCTCTTCATCGGCCGGATTGTCCTCCGGCTTGACGACATCTTCCTTCTTTGTATTCTCTTTTGCTTCTTCTTCCTCCTCCTTGTCTTCTTCATCCTCTTTTTTCGGCATGGCGACGAGTCCGACATCGGTTCCTTTCGTATAATATTCGCCGTTCTTTCGGACGACGTCGGAAGGCTGCTTCGGATACGATCCTTCCGTGATATCCGGGATGTTCCTCATGATGGAGCCCCAGAGCGCCGAAGCCGCGGAAGACATCGAAGTAAGCTGAATGTTGTAATCCGTACCGACCCAGAGGGATGCGGCATACTTCGGTGTGAAACCGTTGAACCAGATATCGTACATGTTATCGGTCGTTCCGGTCTTACCGCCGACAGCGACGCCGCCGATGGAGGCATTTCTGCCGGTACCGCTTTGAACAACGGATTGCAGCATACTGGTCATGATGAAGGATACGCCTTCATCGAGGACTTTGTGCTCGACCTTTTCGGTCGTCAGAAGCTCTTTGCCGTCTCTGTCAAGGACCTTCGTGTAAACGCGGTTCTCAACGCGAACACCGTTGTTCGGGAAGGTTGCATAAGCCTCTGCCATTTCATAGGTCGTCACACCTTGGCTGAGTCCGCCGAGGGCCAGCGCGGCAGGTCCGAGATCATCGGAGTTGCTCTTGTCGATGGTGCTGAGTCCGAAGAGCTCGGCCATGTTCGCACAATATTCCGATCCGAGCTGCTCATAGATTTTAACTGCGCAGACGTTGATGGAATTCGTCATGGCCTGACGCATGGTGACGTTGCCGGCAAAGGAATTGTTCGAATTCTTCGGCCAGACTTTGCCGTCGAAGGTGATCGGCTCATCCACGATGATGGAGGAGGCCGTCAGGTAATCGCCGTAAAGGCTGGTGCCCTGCTTGTCATTGCCCGGGTCGATATAATCGAATTTATCTCCGGCCTTTTCGAGTTCATAGCTCTTCTGGAGCGCTGCACTGTAAATGGTGAGCGGCTTAATCGAGGAACCCGGCTGTCTTGTGCTGAATGCGCGGTTATAGAGCTGTTCGCCCGTCGCACCGCGGCCGCCGACTATGGCTTTGACTTCTCCGGTACCGACTTCGGTGATGACCATGGCAGCCTGCGGCTGGATAACCTTGTCCTGAATGAGAAGGAGATCCTTAGAGAAGGCGATGCTGTCATCGGACTTCTTGATATAATCCGCATTCGCTTCGAAGTAATCGGCACTGATGGTGACATCACCGTCATTATTCATTTCCTTATCTTCGGCCGGAATGCTGATATATCCGCCCGGATAGATATAGAAGTCTCCGTCTTCTGTCGTATAGGACGGCTTCAGTTCGACGCTGTAATCCGTCGCTCCGTTGACCTCCGTTTTGTAGAAATTGAGACGCTTGCCGTGGAGGAGGGTGACAGAACCGTCGTCGTTCTCTCGGTATTCACTTTTAGAGAGTACGAAGTTGCCTTTCTCTGTCAGGAGGTTATTGTAATCATAGAGCGTGATCGAGCCGTCTTCGGCAATGACATTGCCGTCATCGTCCGTGGAAATACCGGCGAGGGAAGGGAAGTAATTGCCGGCATTGAAGCCGTCAACGACCGCCTTCTGTGCTTCGTAATCCATGGTCGAGTAGATCTGAAGACCGCCGGTATAGACGAGACGATAAGCATCGTCATAGGTCATATTGTTCTGCTCTTGAAGATCCTCGATGACCTTCTGAAGGAGATAATCCTTGAAATATGTATCTGTATTATCGTCGGCGGTGATGGTCGGGTTGATGAAATCCGTAAGATCCAAGGCTGCGGCTTCTTCGTATTCGTTATCGTCGATATATCCCTGATCTCTCATTAGCGAGAGGCAGGTATCGCGGCGACTCTTCGCGATATCATTGGCGACCCATGTGGTTCCGTTCACCGTAATCGGAGTGGAAGTATCCCGTGCGAGTGTTTCCTGCGAAGGGGACTGGATGAGCGCATAGACATCCGGCGACTGCGGCATCGCTGCGAGCGATGCACTCTCAACGAGTGTGAGATCCTTTGCCGATTTCGAGAAATAGGTCTCGGCAGCATTTTCAATGCCGTAGCAGCCGAAACCGAAGTAGATGCTGTTGACATAAGCTGTGAAAATCTCTTCCTTGCTTAAAACGCTTTCAATTCTCGCAGCATAATACATCTCGATGATCTTTCGCTTGATGCTTCGCTGGCTCTTGATATCCGGCAGGTAGACATTACGGGCGAGCTGCTGAGTAATGGTACTGGTACCGCTGATGCCGCCTCCGCGGAAGGCGTTCAGGACAGCACCGGCCATACGTACCCAGTTAAAGCCGTGGTGATCCCAGAAGGTCTTATCCTCCAGAGCAACGAAGGCATTGACTGTATCTTCGGAAAGATCCTCATATTCGATAATGGTTCGACTCTGTCCGTTGCTGGCGATATCGACTTCCTTGCCTGAATCATCGTAGATGACGGATCCGGTATTGATATGGTCATAAATATTGGCCGGATCGATCCTCGGCGCCGTAAGAATGACAATACCGGCATAAAGGAAGAATATCAGCGCGAGAAGGACGATGAAAATCACACTGTTTCGAACTGTCTTCTTCGGGCTGACGATGCGCTCCTTATTCTTCTTTTTCTTTCCGTCAATGATGATGGTATCACCGGCTTCCGGATCATAATCCGGATTCGGCACCGTAAAGGAAAGATAAAGGGTATGGATCGGATGTCTGAACGCCTCTTTGATGCGCTCCTTGCGTGACATTTTCTTCCATCGTTCATCTTCTCTGTGAAGAGCCTTGTCCTTCTCTGCTTTCTTCACAAGCTCGTGGAACTTGCCCTGCGTGAGCGGTTTCTCTTCCTTCGGAGCTTCAGACTTCGGGGCCGAGGCCGCGGAAGCAGGAGCTGAAGGGGCGGAAGGGGACGAGGTCTTTGGTGCAGGGGCAGAAGGGGCTGAGGCGTTCTTCTGCTGACGCTGCTCCTCAAGCAGTCTTTCACGTGCCTTCTGCCTGGCATATTCACGAAGCTGCTCCTTCGTCAACGGAGGGGCTTCATGACGCGATGAACGCGTCTCGGCAGCGCTTTTATCGGAAGGCACTCTCGCACGGTTCTGCGGCGAAGAGGCAGTGCCTTTGTTATTCTGCTCCATTTGCATGCGCTTCATGGCAAGCTTCTTCGCATAAGCGCGAAGCTCCGCCTCTGTCGGCTTACGTCCGGCTTCTTCGGCAGCATGACGTGCAGCGCGTGTTCCGGTTCGCTGAAAGCGGGCAGCTTCTTCGGATGGATTAACAGTTTTCTTCGAATCGTTACTCATTAGGATATCCTTTCAAAGTATTCGTATTATTTTATCACGGAGCGAGGGCGTTGAAAAGAAAAGCCTCTTATCCTTTTCAGAACTTTCACACGGACACCATGATGAAATCGGCGCTTTTTATCTTCTTATTCGTTGCCTCTCTTGTTTGCCGAAGTTCAGCGGATTATGCTGAATCTGCCGAAGCCGATGCATGATGCGAAGAAAGTTGACCATGGTGAATCTTGCAGGGATTGCCGGCCTTGCTGCGGGAGAGATGGCGCTCTATGAATCTCGCGCCCTTTTCGGATGCATATTTTTTCTCTCGCTATGGATAATCGCCGGCCGGTTGCTGCGTTATACGGATTTATGTCCGAATCCGGGACCGTTTCTTCTTTCCCTCCGATTGGCGCTTCTCGGAGGCTTCTTCATGATGCTTCTTGCCGGTATCCACATGCACACGTATCCCGAAGGAGCGGAAGAAAAGAGCGGCGAATGGGTCGGAAGGGTCGAATCGGTCTCGTATTATGATGAAGAGACCCTTCTTATGGATGTTCATATTCCCGACCTCGGCACCGTCTGCCGGACGTATTTTCGTGAGGATGAAAAGCTTAACGGAAAAGCAGCTCCCCATGATGAGGAGGAAAAGTCTTCATCCGGTCACAGCCTTGAGAGATATTACGGACGCGAGGTCACCGTCTTCGGAAAAATCAAGAAACCGGACGGTCCCGGAAATCCGGGTGAATTTGATTACGGGAGGTATCTTCGGAGCCGCGGCATTCGTTATACGATGACAGCGGATCGTATCGAGCGCAGGAAGGAAGTCCTTCCGCTTCGATGGAAGCTTCGCAGGCACCTTCTCTCCTTAAAAGTCGACTTTCTTTCGGACTTTAAAGACGAAAGAGTGCGAGGCTTCCTTCAGGGCATCGTTTTCGGCGATGATTCCATGCTCTCCGAGGAGGATGAGAAGGGCTTTCGCGGAAATACGACGGCTCATGTGCTCGCGGTGAGCGGACTTCATGTCGGCTTCCTTTATCAGCTGCTGCGATTCCTGACACGAGGGAACCGGAGCCCTCTCACGACGATCTTTATCCTTATCATCTTGCTTATGTACGGGGAACTCACGCAATGGAGCTCCTCCACCTCGAGAGCCGTCTTGATGCTTCTCCTCTCGATGGCGGCGGGGATGCTTCATAAGCCGTATGATCTCTTAACCGGTCTCAGCACTGCTTCGCTGTGCATGCTCTTAAAGAATCCGCTGGCGATCGACGATCCCGGATTTGTCATGTCTTATCTGGCAGTATTTGGGATGAGCATTCTATCTGATCCGATGAGACGACTTTTCGGCGATACCTGGGGAGCACCGGTCGCGGTGCAATTATCGATGATTCCATATACGTCTTACAGCTTCGGGACCTTTAATCCTCTCGGTATTGCCGTGAATCCGGCCATCATCCTGCTCTCCGGAATTCTCGTACCCCTGGCTCTTCTCGAAGTCGCTTTTCTTTTATTGACGGGTTCTTTGCCGGACTTTTTCATCCGGCTTCTCGAATCGTTATCGAATCTGCTCTTAAGCGTCAACGAATGGTGTTATGCCGAAGGGATGTTTAGTTTCGATGTGATTTCGATGCCGATTTATGTCCTGTTGCTGCTTTACCCGGGAATGTTCTTCTTCTTTTCGGAATTATCTGTAACGCTTCTCCTTCGTAAGCAATATAAGCTTTTCTTTGCGATTCTGATGAGCATCGCTTTGGTTTTGATTCCTCCCGGCCTTGCGTATCGCAATGTCTTCCTCCGAGATGAAGTGATATTCCTCGATGTCGGACAGGGGGACGGTATCCATGTGCGGACCAATCGGGGCGATTATCTCTTTGACGGGGGCGGGAGTGAGAATAAGAATCTCGGCGAACGGACGCTCAAGAGTTATTTCTTGAAAAACCGCGTGGGTTCCCTGGACGCGGTATTCTTCACACACATGCATACCGATCATGCGAAGGCAGCCATGGAACTCTCCGAATGCTTTCATATCCGGCAGATGATCATCCCCTTTTTTGAACAGCATTCCTATAACAGGGGAGAGGGAATCTCGTTCGCCGAACCGGGGAATACATATGAAATCGGCGATGATGTTCATGTCGAGGTTCTCTGGCCTCTTGCCGAGGATCTCAAGGAGATAAATAGGGAGAACAGCACTTCCCCGAATGGGAAGGAGAAGGAGAATAAGGAAGAGGACAAAAATGAGACGAATACCGTCTACCGCATCGATTATCAGGGCATGCGCATCCTCATCACCGGGGATCTCCTTGAGAAGGATGAAAAGGCTATGGTAGAATATTATTCTGATGATGAGCTTCGGGCCGACGTGCTCAAGGTCGCTCATCACGGAAGCAAATACAGCTCTTCGGAGGCCTTTCTTAAGGCGGTCTCTCCGAAGATTGCCGTAATCTCTGTCGGAGCCGGCAACAGGTACGGCCATCCGGGACAGGAGACGCTGGAGCGTCTCGAAGCCGTCGGCGCCGGAATTTATCGAACGGATGAGAACGGTGCTGTCGGCCTCGATTTGAAGAATGGTGTCGTCGGCATTCATACTATGGAGAAGATATGTCGTTTCAGGAATTTCTAAAGGATAATAAGAACGAGCTGCTGAAGAATGTCATTTTTCTGTACGGGCAGGAGGATCTTATCATTCGGTGGGCCATGGATGCAGCGATAGAGCAATATCTGCCGGCATCGGATAGGAAGATGGGTGTCACGGAGATGGACGGTACGACTTCGACCCTGTCGGACATTCTGGCGGCAGCGAGCTCGTACTCGATGTTTGCCGAGCGCCGCATCGTCATTGTTCGTAACTTCCTTCCGCTTTATCAATCAAAGTCCGGATTCGATGCAAAGGACCAGAAGGCATTATTCGACTTCATTAAACCCCTGGTCGAGCAATCGCTCCTCATCTTCCGTCTCGATAGCATTTACGAGAAGCAGATGACGGCCTTTGCGAAGAAGCTCGCGAAGCAGGCCGGCTCCTATCGCATGGAAAGGCTTAAACGGCCGGAGCTCGAAGGCTTTATTCAGAAGCGCATGAACAAGGGCGGCAAGCTCCTCGACCGACGGACCATGGATTTCTTAATCGATTGTTCAGGTTATTTCACGAAGGAGAGTGAATATACGCTGGACGAGCTGGACCGCGATCTCGTGAAGCTCTTGGCCGTCTCTGAGGGGGACCGCATCCGCGAAGCCGAGGTCCTCGAAGTCATTCTCGGTGATACGGAGAGGAATGTCTTTGTCTTCATCGATGCGCTGGTCCATAAGGATGCGAGGGAAGCGCTCTTGATCCTCCGGCGCATTGCCGATAAGGACAAGGACGAACTGCCGCGACTTCTCAGTTTAATCACCGGCCAATTTGAACTCATGTATGATATCCTCGAGGCAGAGGATGCCGGTATCCCGAGAAATGCCTTAGCCAAGAGGCTTTCGATGAACGAATATCGCGTCAAAAAGGCGATTCGTCCGGCCGCTTATTTCGGCCATGTTCAGCTGAAGGAAGATCTTCTCCGCCTCTACCGGATTGACAGGGATCTCAAGACGGGCGATATGGATCTTCGCACATCGCTTGAACTCTTCGTCACCGAAATCTGCGCCTCTTGAGGATATGAAGATTTCAGTGCGCAGCAACAGGATCTGATCGGCAATATGAATTCTGCGGAAAAAAGACCTCCATGCGTGATATGTACCCGGAATACCGGACACATATCAGCATGGAGGTCTTGCTTTAAAGCGCTTGTTTTATGGATTTCTCTTGCTCTAACAGGTCGCGTGCAGCGAGAAGGGCCCGGTCGCTGTCCGGATCGCCGGTCAGAAGACGTGCCAGGCTGCGGAGCTTGCCTTCCTCCGTGAGATGCTCGATATGGGTATGCGAAGTGCCGTTTTCAACGGCTTTTTCAATGGAATAATGATCATCGCCGCAGGCTGCGATCTGCGGAAGGTGGGTGATACAGACAATCTGATGGTGACGCGCGAGGGCGGCCATCTTCCTTCCGACAATGAGCGCGGTATGGCCGCTGATGCCCGTATCAATTTCGTCGAAGATCATCGTTTCCGTCTGATCGTGGTTCCCGGTCACGCTCTTAAAGGCGAGCATGATGCGGGAGATCTCACCGCCGGAGGCGATGCGTGCGAGGGGACGAAGCGGTTCGCCCGGATTCGTGGCAATCATGAATTCCACGAGATCATAACCGTTTTCGTGGACGGATTCGCTTCTTGTAAGCTGTACATCAAATTCTGCATGAGCGAAGGCGAGCTCGCGGAGCTCCTCCGTGATAGCTCCCTTCAGGCGCTCTGCAATGCGGACGCGAATCTCGTGAAGGGCATCGGCTTCTTCTTCGAGCTTCGTACGAGCGTCCTTCATCGCTGCTTCGCGGACCGCGATCTCTTCATCCATATTGACAAGGAGGTTCAGCTTCTGATCGAGCTCCTCGGCATAAGCGAGAATCTCTTCGACAGACATGCCGTACTTTCGCTTGGCATCCTCAATCGAGGAAAGGCGGGAAGAAATCGCATCGATCTCCTCCGGCGAGAATTGGATGGATTCGCTGACGGAGCGAAGGGATCCCGAGAGGTCTTCAAGACGGTAATAGAGATCCGTCATCTCCTCGGAGGCGGACGAAAGATCGTCGCTGTAAGAGGCGACGCCCTGAAGAGCTGTCATGCAGGCACTTAGGGCGGAAAGGACGGCGCCTTCGTCGCCCTGCAGAATATCATAAGCACCGGATACGGCAGAGAAGATATGTTCGCTGTTTCGCATCAGGTCGAGCTTCTCTTCGAGTTCACGGTCTTCACCCGGGGTGAGTTCCAGATTGGTGATATAATCATATTCGAACTGCATGAAGTCCTGCTGGCGGCGGCTTTCCTTCTCTTCACGAATCAGCTCATCATAGCTGCGCTTGGCTTCATGGTAATGCTGATAAGCCTCCTGTACGGCAGCCAGCGCCGGTTCGGTCTCTTTCATTCCGAATCGGTCGAGGAGGGTGATGTGATGCTCCGGATTGAGGAGCGTCTGGTTGTCATATTGGCCGTGAACATCAACGAGAGGTTCACAAAAAGCGCGGAGCTTGTTAACGGGAATAATTTCTCCGTTAACCTTAGCGACGCTTTTACCGGCGGCGGTGAGTTCGCGCGTGATGATGAATTCTTCGCCTCGATCCGTGCCTGTAAGCTGAATGAGCGCCTTCTTGGCTCCGTTTCGAACCATCGAAAGATCGGCGCGGTCTCCGAGGGCGAGATTCATCGCTTGGACGAGTACCGATTTGCCGGAACCGGTTTCTCCCGTAATGATATTGAACCCGGGACCGAGCTCGAAGGAGAGGTGCTCGATGGTTGCAAAATTATCGATTTCGATACGATCTAACATGATTCTTCTCCTGATTTAAGCGTTCGGAGCATCGCCGCGCTTCGCAATCATATCATCGAAGACGGTCAGGATTTCTGAAACATTCTCCTCTTTGTCAACGACGAGAAGGAGAGTATTGTCGCCGGCGACGGAGCCGATGATGTGGTCGAGATCCATGCAGTCGATCGCCTCGGAGGCAGCATTGGCGCAGCCCGAGAGGGTCTTGATGATGATCAGGTTGCCGGCCGATGCCGAGGACAGGATGGTCTCGCGGAAAATCTTGATAAACCGGTCGGAAACGGGCTGATTCTCGTATCGACCGGAGGTGTACTTATAGCGGTTCGGACCGACCGAGACCTTGACGAGCTGAAGCTCCTTAATATCGCGAGAGATGGTCGCCTGCGTGACAGGATATCCCGCTTCACGAAGCAGCTCCTGCAATTGATCCTGGGTCTCGACCTCTTGGCTGCGAATGATCTCAAGGATCTTATTCTGTCTGGAAATGCGCATAGGAAATCCTCCTCGAATCGTTCTGTCTGATGACAGACCCTATTATAGCATAAGTATACTCAGAACTGTATTTTATTCATATGCGGTGAAAGGATGTCCGTATGAAGTGACAAAACAACCCTTTTCTGTTAAGATAACACGAGGAAAAGACAGGAGAGATCATGAGAATACTCGGAATCGATCCCGGTTATGCCATTATGGGCTGGGGTGTATTGGAATATCAAGGAAACCGCTTTTGCACGATTGCCTACGGATCACTGGAGACGGATGCCGGAGTGCCGATGCCGATGAGGCTGAAGCAGATCTATGACGGCTTATCGGATATCATACGGCAGTATGGACCGGATGAAGCAGCCGTGGAAGAGCTCTTCTTTCATCGCAATACGACGACGGTCATCGGTGTCGGAGAGGCTCGCGGCATTGCCATGCTCGCCTGTGTAGAGGGCGGTCTCACTGTTTCGGAATATACGCCGATGCAGATTAAGCAGGCGCTCGTCGGTTACGGCAAGGCGGATAAGAAGCAGGTCCAGGAGATGGTCCGGACCATTCTTCATCTGGAAAAGGTGCCGAAGCCGGATGATACGGCCGATGCGATCGCAGCGGCCATTTGTCATGCCCATTCGCGCGATCATGCTGTATACGCCGGAAGGGACCTCGTGGACCAGGGCGCCGGCGATGTGCGCGGAAGGCGGGAGAGAGAAGAGGGCGTGCTCTCCGAGCAGCGCTCCATGGGTATCGGCCAGCGCAATCTTCGCAGGCTTCTCGCGAAGGAACGCGGGAGCGGCAGAAGATAAACAGCAACAAATAGAACGGACAGAATATATCAGAGGATTCACGGATGATCAGACATATTAAGGGAGAATATCTTTATTACGATCGCGGCGCAGTTATCGTGGAGACACGGGGCGGCATCGGCTTTCGTATTCATGTTGCCGACACCTCGCCGATTCTCAATGCGCGTGAGGGCGATATTCTGAGCCTGGATACCTATATGCAGGTCAAGGATGACGGGATGGCACTATACGGCTTCAGCGACCGTGAGTCGCTCGAGCTCTTCGAAATGCTCCTCACTGTAAACAGCGTCGGTCCGAAGGCCGCACTCGCCATCATGTCTACGGCATCCATCGAGCAGATAAAGCAAAGCATCGTTCAAAAGGATGCAGCAGCTATCGCTAAGGCGCAGGGTGTCGGCAAGAAGACGGCGGAGCGCGTCATTCTGGAGCTCTGCGATAAGATCAGCGCCGTACCGGTGGGAGGCGACGAAACGGCTGCGCCGGCTGCGGACATGCAGGATACCGGCAGGGGAGAAGCGCTGATTGCGCTCACAACGCTCGGCTACAGTAAGATGGAGGCCGAAGAAGCGCTTTCTCATGTACCGGACAAGGACCTCACCGCGGAGGAATATATCCGCAAGGCATTGAAGTACCTGCTTTAGTGCGCGTATTCTTTGCCTGTTCTGCGATTAACAGATTCTCTGGAAGAAGGAGTAAGCATTGGATCATATCACCGAAACAAGAGCCATTCCGAATGAAATGAACGGAGAATTCACCCTCCGTCCGCAGTATCTTAGTGAATATTGCGGTCAATCGGCGGCGAAGGACAATTTATCCATTTATATCGAAGCAGCGAAGCAGCGCGGCGAGGCTCTCGATCATGTCCTCTTCTACGGTCCTCCGGGACTCGGCAAGACGACGCTCGCCGGAATCATCGCAAATGAGCTCGGCGTCGATCTCAAGGTGACATCGGGCCCGGCCATCGGCCGCGCCGGCGATCTCGCGGCGATTCTGACAAATTTGAACGAGAACGATGTCCTCTTCATCGACGAGATTCATCGCTTGAATCGTTCCGTCGAGGAGGTTCTCTATTCGGCTATGGAGGATTATGCTCTCGATATAGTCATCGGAAAAGGTCCCTCCGCGCGTTCCATCCGCATCGACATTGCGCATTTCACTTTGATCGGTGCAACGACGAGGGCGGGTAGCCTGTCGGCGCCGCTCCGGGACCGCTTCGGAATCATTCAGAAATTCGAATTCTATACGCACGAGGAGATTCATGATATTCTCTTCCGCACGGCGCGCGTCCTTCATATCGATGTCGATGATGATTCACTCTGGGAGCTTGCACGCCGCTCTCGCGGCACGCCGCGTATCGGCAACCGCCTCCTCAAGCGAGTCCGCGACTTCAGCCAGGTCATCAGCGACGGAACGGTCGATCCTTCCGTTACAAAGAAGGCGCTGGAGGCTCTCGGCGTCGATGCTCTCGGCCTCGATAAGCTGGACCGAGAGATTTTGACAACCATTATCGAAGGCTTCCGCGGCGGCCCGGTCGGCATTGAGACCATCGCGAGCTCCATCGGCGAAGAGCGCGTCACGATCGAGGATGTCAAGGAGCCGTACCTCCTCCAGGAGGGCTTGCTTTATAAGACGCCGCGCGGCCGCATGGCGACGAAGAAGGCATATGAGCATCTGGGACTCCTCGATCTTTATGAAGAAGACGATCGCATGTAGAAGCTTTGACATTTAAGATAAATCGACTGAGAAGGATAGAGAAGGAATACAGATAAAAGGATAGAAAAGGAATACAGATAATATGAACTTAGATGAATTTGATTATGAGCTCCCGGAGGAGCTTATCGCCCAGCAGCCGAGCGAGCAGCGCGATGCTTGCCGACTGATGGTTCTGCATCGCGAGAACGGGAGTATCGAGCACCGTCATTTCTATGACATCCTCGATTATCTCCGTTCCGGCGATTGCATGGTCTTAAACAATTCGCGCGTCATCCCGGCGCGCCTTTTTGGTTATAAGGAGAAGACGGGAGCGCACATTGAGCTCCTCCTGATCAAGCGTCTCGAGAATGATGATTGGGAATGCATGGTGCGGCCGGGCAAGCGCCTCAAGGAAGGCGACTCCGTGATTTTCAGCCAAGAAAAGCTCTTCCGCGCGCACGTGATGGGCTTCTGCGATCGCGAGAACGGCACGCGCGTCATCCGCTTTGAATATGAGGGAATTTTCATGGAGCGCCTGGAGGAGCTCGGCAGTATGCCGCTTCCGCCGTATATCGATCGCCCGGCAGAGGAAGAGGATAAGGAACGCTATCAAACGGTTTATTCCAAGATCGACGGATCGGTAGCAGCTCCGACGGCCGGTCTCCATTTCACGGAGGAGCTTTTGCAACAAGCGAAAGAGAAGGGCGTCGAGATCGTCTATGTCACGCTCCATGTCGGCATCGGCACCTTCCGGCCGGTGAAGGTGGAGAATATCGAGGACCACAAGATGCACTTCGAGGAATATACGATTTCGGAGGAGAGCGCGAAGGTCATCAACCGCGCGCTTGAAGAAGGTCGGCGCATCATCTCAGTCGGCACGACGTCGACGAGAACGCTGGAGAGCGCCGCCGTTCGGGAAGGGGATCACTGGAAGGTGGAGGCCGGCACCCGCAGCACGGGCATCTTCATCTATCCGGGATATGAATGGAAAATCGTCGGTGCGCTGATCACGAATTTCCATCTCCCGAAATCGACGCTGATCATGCTGATTTCTTCCTTCTATAATCGCGAAAAGATTCTGGAGGCCTATCGAGAAGCCGTTCGGGAGCAATATCATTTCTTCAGCTACGGTGATGCGATGCTGATTGAATAAGCGAGCGACGGACAGAGAATTTCGAATAGCAAACAAAAAAGCGAATAACGAACACGAATACCGAATAGCAGGAGAACATTCTTATATGAAAGAAGCTTTAACCTTTGAACTATTGAAAACGGATCCGCGAACGAGAGCCCGCCGCGGACGGATCACCACGCTGCACGGCACGATAGAAACGCCGGTCTTCATGCCGGTCGGCACCCAGGCGACCGTCAAGGCCATGAAGCCGGAGGATGTCGCGGCGACGGGCGCCGAGATCATCCTCGGCAATACATACCATCTCTTCCTCCGTCCGGGCGCGGATGTCGTGGCGGAGGCCGGCGGTCTTCACAAATTCATGAACTGGCCGCACCCGATTCTGACGGACAGCGGCGGCTTCCAGGTCTTCTCCCTCGGCAAGTTCCGCAAGATTACGGAGGAGGGTGCGAAGTTCAAGTCTTATATTGACGGCTCGACTCACCTCATGACGCCGGAGAGCTCCATCGATGTGCAGCATGCGCTCGGATCGGATATCATGATGGCCTTCGATGAATGCGTCGCTTATCCGTCAGAACGTCAATATGTAGCTCGCTCCCTTGAGCGTACGACGAGATGGCTTCGCCGCTGCGATGAGCATCATCGCCTCCTGGAGGAGCAGGATGCGATGAAGACCGGAAGCGATACGATGCGTCAGGCCCTCTTCGGCATCATGCAGGGCGGCATGGAGAAGGACCTCCGCCGCATCAGTGCCGAGCAGATCACGGAGATGGACCTCCCGGGTTATGCCATCGGCGGTCTTTCAGTCGGCGAACCGAAGGACATCATGGTCGAGGTGCTCGACGAATGTACCGATTATCTCCCGAAGGACAAGCCGCGTTACCTCATGGGCGTCGGCACCGTCGATTATCTCTTCGAGGGCGTCGAGCGCGGCGTGGACATGTTCGACTGCGTCCTTCCGACGAGACTGGCCCGCCACGGCGTCGCTATGACGAGCCACGGCAATATCAACATCAAGAATGCGAAGTACATCCGCGATTTCACACCGCTCGATCCGGAATGCGATTGCTATTGCTGTACGCATTACACGAAGGCTTATCTCAGTCATCTCTTCCGCCAGAACGAGATTCTCTGCTCCATGCTGCTCTCAGAGCACAATATTCGCTTCCTCGTCCACATGATGCAGGAAATTCGCAAAGCCATTGAAGAGGACCGTTTCCTCGAATACAAGAAGGAGTTTTATGCTAAATACGGAATCTAGGCCGATTTGTCCGCTGGCCGGCGAGTGCGGCGGCTGCATCCATCAGGGCGTCCCTTATGAGGAGCAGATGGCCCTTAAGGAAAAAGGCGTGAGACGCCTGCTTCAGAAGCACCATATCGATGAAACCGTCTTCGAAGGCCTCGTCCCGGCGATTTCGGAATACGGTTATCGCAACAAGATGGAATATACCTTCGGCGACCTCGAGAAGGGCGGACCGCTCACGCTCGGCATGCACAAGAAGGGTCATTTCATGTCCATCGTCACCTGCGATGAATGCCAGATCGTCCCGGAGGATTTTAATCGCATCCTGAAGGCGACGCTGGAATTCTGCCGCGAACGAGGATATTCGTTCTATCACAAAAGGTCCCACAAAGGACTGCTACGCCATCTCGTTCTTCGAAACGGCGTCCGCACGAAGGAACTCCTCGTGAACATCGTCACGTCCTCGGAGGAGGGCTTCGATGAGGACGCCTTTTCCGCGATGATTCTCGGACTCGACCTCGATTATCAGGTGGTCGGTATCCTGCGGACCTTTAACGATTCGGTTGCGGATGCGGTCATCAAGGAGAAGGTGGACATTCTCTACGGGCGCGATTACTACGAGGAGGAGATTCTCGGGCTGCACTTCAAGGTCAATGCGTTCTCGTTCTTCCAGACGAATATCGAGGCGATTGAGCGTCTTTATGCCGATGCGCTGGAGCTCATCCCGAACCTCGAGCAAAAAGAGGTCTACGACCTCTACTGCGGAACAGGTACGATCACGCAGCTTCTGGCGAAGCGGGCGAAGCATGTCTACGGCGTGGAAATCGTGCAGGATTCAGTGGATGCCGCGGTGGATAATGCGGCGCTGAACGGAATCACGAATTGTACCTTCCTCTGCGGCGATGTCAAGGACACGCTGGATTCGTTAAAGGAGCGTCCGGATATGATTGTCGTCGATCCGCCGCGTGTGGGGATGCATCACAAGGTCGTGTCGATGCTGGCGGCGTACGGCATCCCGGAGATTCTCTATATCTCCTGCAATCCGAAGACGATGGCGATGAATCTGGAGCAGTTCGCGTATCTCGGGTATAAGCCGGCGATGATTCGGAGCTATGATAACTTCCCGCTCACTAAACATGTGGAGACGGTAGTTCTTTTATCCCACAAAAAAACCAGATAGTTATATCCACATTGACGTGGAGTTTGGCAAGGGCGAAGGCAAGATTCCAAAAGAATGGTTTTAAGGTTCATACCGCTTATATTGCAGAGGTTTAGCCGAAAGGAAGAGAATTTATGAGGAAGGTATTACTGCTTATCGTATGCTGCGCCCTTGTATGCAGTTTGAGCGGATGCATCGTTTTCAGTCGGGGATCATCCAATGCATATCGTTCTGATAAAGAATTGGCGGATGAAATGATAGAAAACATTATCGGGTGCGCAGAGAAGGAAGATGCAAAAGCGCTGACGGGATTATTTTCGCAGTATGCTGGGGACAGTACGATAAACTTAACGGAACAGGCGGAAGAATTCATAGAGTTTTTTCAGGGCGAATGTAAAAGCTGGAAAGGAAATGCAAGTTCCCATGAAAAAAGTGAACACGGAAAAATAACATGGCGGGAATTGAAAGGGCACTATTCGGTTATTACAGATGAAGCACAATATGAAATCGCATATATTTATATTCCTTTTTACAGAGAAGAACCGGATAAAGGAGGGCTTACTGCGATAGAGATCACTACGGAAGAAACTTTTAACAAGGATGAATTTCTCTGGAGTCTGGATCAGAAACCGGGTATCTATGTGACAGAAACCGGGGAAGAGACGTATTCGGAACAGAGGCTG
>CASEEM010000036.1 GCA_949286985.1 uncultured Eubacteriales bacterium | reverse complement strand
GCGACCGTATCCGGAATCGTCAGATCGACCGGAGCGAAGTTCCAAATGCCTTCGACACCGGCTTCGATAAGCACATCGGCAACCTTCTGTGCATTCTCGCGGTTGACGCAGATAACACCGATATCGATGTCTTTCTCTTTGACAAAGTCGGCCAGTTCCGAGAAATCGCGGACGAGTACATCGTTGATGGACATGCCGATCAGCTTCGGATTGACATCGAAGAGACCGACGATGTTGAACCCGATCTTATAATAATAAGTATAATTGGTAATCGCCTGTCCCAGGTTGCCGACACCGACAACGACCGTCTTGTACTCACGATCGAGGCCGAGGATCTTGTTAATCTCCTGGAAGAGGTATTCGACGCTGTATCCGTAACCCTGCTGGCCGAATCCGCCGAAGGTATTGAGATCCTGACGGATCTGAGAAGCGGTATAACCAATCAGATCGCTCAGCTCATTCGAGGAGATCTTCTCGACACCCTCCTTACGGAGTTCATTCAGGTAGCGACGATAACGCGGCAAACGCCGGACGATCGCCTTCGATACCTTCATGTTACTTTTCATATGTTATTCACCACTTTTCGTTCAGATTTTATACCGCATACGGCATCGTAGAACGTTTCAAACGTATTACTTGTGCTCCTCAACGTAGTCGACGAGATCACGAACCGTTTCAAACTTCTCTGCTACCTCATCCGGAATGTCGAGTCCGTACTCTTCCTCGACACCGAGGATGATCTCGACAGCATCCAGAGAATCGGCTTCCAGATCCTTCATGAGGTTGGTATCCATCTGGACCATATCTGCGTCGATGCCGAGCTGTTCGACAACGAGATTGCGAATCGTTTCAAAAACCATAATTGTCCTCCTGTTCATTTGAACTCATTATAATAATCATTTCGAGTCCATGCAATAGTTTTGCGCGAATTTCAATAAATTTTTAACATTCTTTTCGTTTGCGCACAACAATTTATTAAACCATAATTCGTATCTTTTGTCCAGTTTCTTCCGAATTTCCCCGTTTTCGGATTCACAAAGAGACTATTATTCTCCGATCAAATCCATCCATTCATCGTAAGCGGCATCCAGCTCTTCCTTCCAGGCTGCGACCTTATCCGCCCGCTCTTTGAGAAAAGCGACGTCCGTCGCATGCTCCGGAAGGCACATCTCGTTCTCCGCTTCCTCGATAGAACTCTCCAGGGTATGAATTCTCTCCTCCAGGGACTCGAGCTGACGGCGTTGACGGCGCTCCTCCGCCTCCTTCTCCTTCTTACGGCGACGTTCCTCCTGCGAATCCGTTTCGGAAGCCGCCTTGACGCGGGCATCGAGCTCTGTCCCCGTTTTAACGGGCTGCGGCTCGGAAGGCTTGCCTGCATCCGAGAGATGGGTCGAAAGGTCTTCCGCATCAGCGTCCAAAGCCGCGCTCTTTTCCAGATAATAATCAAACTTTCCCTTGAACTCCCGAATGCCTTCCGGTGTGAGCTCCAGGATGCGGTCCGGAATGCGGCTCAGGAGATAACGATCGTGAGAAACGATCAGCACCGTACCCTCGAAATCGGCAATGGCCGCTTCCACGACCTCCTTTGACTCGATATCGAGGTGGTTCGTCGGCTCGTCAAGAATCAGCGTATTGGCGCCGGAGAGCATGAGCTTGAGAAGCGAAAGCTTCGCCTTCTCGCCTCCCGAAAGCGCCGAAATCGGCTTGAAGACATCATCGCCCGTGAAGAGAAAGCGACTGAGCAGGCTGCGCATCTCCGTATCTGAATAGAGATGATACGTATTCTTCATCTCCCCGAGCACGGTTTCATGCTCATCGAGGAGGAGCTGTCCCTGATCGTAATAGCCGAATGAAACATTATATCCGATCTTGAGATAACCGTCGTCGGCTCGCTCCTCGCCCATCAGAATGCGAAGAAGGGTCGTCTTACCGACGCCGTTTTCACCGATAAAGCAGATTTTCTCGCCGCTCTTGATATCGAAGCCGACGTGATCGAAGAGCTGACGTTCGCCGAAGCTCTTCTTCAGATCTTCGGCCAGGATGACGTCCTTGCCGCTCTTGAAATCCTGTAGGAAGCTCAGCTTGAGCGAGCGCTCCTTCCCTGCCGGCTTATCGAGTCTTTCGATGTGCGCAAGGCGCTTTTCTCGGGACTGCGCGCGCTTCACGAGCTTCTCCGTGCCGTGCTGCTTGAAGCGGCGAATCATCTCCTCCTGGCGCTTGATTTCCTTCTGCTGCTTCTCGTATTCGCGTGCGAGGACTTCTTCCTTCTCTTCGCGCTTGACGACATATTCCGAATAATTGCCGCGGTAGGTGCTCACCTGATGACGGCGAACATCGAAGATGCGGTTCACGATGCGGTCGAGAAAGTAACGGTCATGGGAGACGACGATGAGCGTTCCCTTGTAACCCTTGAGGAAGGTTTCCAGCCAGTCGAGCATCCGGAGGTCGAGGTGGTTCGTCGGCTCGTCCAGCATGAGAATATCCGGCTTTCGCAGAATCATGCAGGCCAGCGCGAGCCTCGTGCGCTCACCGCCGGAAAGCATGGAGATTTTCTTATCGTAGGTATCCTCGTCGAAGCCCATGTGGCGAAGGACGCCGGTCAGTTCATTCTTGTACGAATAACCGCCGCGCTCCTTGTATTCTTCCAGGAGGGCCGTATAAGCGGCGAGATCGCGGTCGAAGGTCGGACTCTCGGCATCCGAAATGGCTTCGGTGAGCTTGGCGAGCCGCTTTTCCATCTCATGGAAGTGACGGAAGGTTCTCTCGGCTTCCTCGCGGACCGTGCCGTCGGCAAAGAAATTGTTCTTCTGCTTCAGGAAGCCCATCGTGAGGTCGGATTTGATGAAAATATTGCCGGAGGACGGTTCGAGTTCCTTCGCCAGCATGGCGAGGAGGGTCGTTTTGCCGGCGCCGTTCGGACCGACGATGCCGATGCGGTCCCCTTCGTTAACGGAAAAGGAGACGTCCTCCAGGATGATATCTGTCCCGTATGCTTTGCCTATATTTGAGGCAGACATGACAATCATGCTAAAACTCCAATCCCGGACAGGCGTCGAGCGTCTCGTCCGCGAATATTCCTTTCTTCATCTGATAGTAAGCGGCGCAGGCAATCATCGCGCCGTTGTCGGTGCAGAGAATGAGAGGCGGCTCGAGGATGGAAATGCCGTGCTCCTCCCCCTTCTCCCGAAGGAGTTCCCGGAGTCTCGAGTTGGCTGAGACGCCGCCCGAGACGGCAATGCGCGTCTCGCCGAGATCCAAAGCGGCCGAGACGGCCTTTTCTGCGATGACATCCATGATAGCCTCCTGATAAGAGGCAGCGATATCCGGCACGGAGATCTCTCGTCCCGCCTGACGCTCTTTGTTGAGGAAGTTGAGCGCCTGGGTCTTGAGCCCGCTGAAGCTGAAGTCGTAGCTTCCCTTCTCCAGGGTAACGCGCTTGAATTCATGGGCGTGCGGATCGCCCTTCTTCGCTTCGCGGTCGATTTTCGGTCCGCCCGGATAACCGAGGCCGATGACGCGCGCGATCTTGTCGAGCGCTTCGCCGGCCGCATCATCTCTTGTCGCTCCGATGGTTCGGCATTCGTTATAATCGTCGACGGCGATGATGTTCGTGTGACCGCCCGAAACGACCAGCCCGAGGAAAGGCGGCTCCAGTTCCGGATGAGCCAGGTAATTCGCCGCTACATGGCCGTGCATGTGATTGACGCCGACCAGCGGAATATGCTTGGCATAAGCCATGGCTTTGGCCGTTGCCACGCCGACGAGGAGCGCGCCGACCAGGCCCGGTCCGTACGTGACGCCGATCAGGTCGACCTCGTCCATGGTGATGCCGGCCTCGCGGAGGGCTTCATCGATCACGCCGTTGATCACTTCCAGATGGCGACGGGAGGCGATTTCCGGAACGACGCCGCCGAACTTCGTATGAATATCGATTTGAGAAGAGATGACATTGGCGAGGATCTCGCGACCGTCGGCGACAATGCCGACTGCCGTTTCATCGCAGCTCGTCTCAATTCCCAGGGTGATATGTTTTCCGTTAAGCATCTCGATTCCTCTTACTTCAACTCTTATTGCAGTTCTTGCTTCAGCTCTTATTTAAGCTCTTATTTAAGTTCTTATTTCAGTGCTTTCTTCATCACGAGCGCATCTTCTCCGTTATCTTCATAATATTCCTTGCGGACGCCCGCCGTTTCAAATCCCATGGATTCATAGAGGCGAACGGCAGGTTCGTTGCTGACGCGCACTTCGAGGCTCATCTCGAAGGCATCATACTCCTTCAGGAAGTCTAAGAGCGCCTCCATCAGCGTACGCCCCACATGAAGGCGGCGCATGGTCGGGAGGACGGCAATATTATTGAGCTGTCCCTCGCCGGCGATAAGCCATAGATCGGCATAACCGGCGTAGATAGGATGGTTTCCCTCTTCATCCGCGGAAAGGCCCTCGCCTTCCGCCTCCTTCCTGTCGGTACAGAGCTCCGCCACCAGAACGCAGGCGAGCGGATTTTCCTCGATATCATGGCGGAGGGATTCGCGGCTCCAGGGCACCGGAAAACAGAGGCGCTCGGTCTCCTCGACGGCGTCGAGATCCGAGGCGAGCGCTCTCCGTACGATGATTCGCTTGTTTGAAGCGGCTTCTTCCGCTCTCTTCTTTACTTCCATGCGGCCGTTCCGATCTTCTTGCTGAGCGAGCCCTCTTCGAGCTTCATCTCGGCTTCGCTCTTCCGGAGATAATTCGGGAAGAGCCTCTCATACGGGATGAGCATCGGCTGCGAACCCGAAAGCGGGGTCTGCGCTTTGATCCATCCGACCTTGGCCACCGTGCGGGCTGTCGGATAGCGATATTCTTCCGGCGCGAGGATCAGCGTGTGCTCGCCTGCCAGTGCGGCCAGCTCTTCGCCGTATGCGTCGACGCCGTCACCGGTCCAATAAATAGGCCAGGCGCCGGCCTTTTTCTTGGCCTTCTCAATGAGCGGCAGGATCATCCACTGCTTCTCGCGGCTCACGAATTGCACGCCCTGCTTCGAATAATTCCAGAGCGCGGCATAATTCTGTCCTCTCCGCGCGTTGATGGCCGTCACGATGAGGACGCCGTTCGATGCGCCGGGAATCACCTGTCCGAGATCGCCGCCCGCCTCTTCCGTCCGGCGATCGAGATCCTCCATCGCGCGCATGGCAAGCCCCTCGAGGGAGGATACCGGAATGCACGGGATATTCAGCATCTGTCCCCAGGCGCGGGCTGTCGCTACGCCGACGCGAATGCCGGTAAAGGATCCCGGTCCTACCGAGCAGGCGACGGCATCCACATCCTCGATGGTGAGATGATTCTCTCCGAGGACCTCGGTTGCGAGCGGAAGGAGACCCTGCAGGTGCTGCAGTTCTTCTTCCGTGGAGGCTGTCGTGACCTCTCCCTTCTCATTGATCACGGCAACCGATCCGTATTTGCCCGTGGTCTCCAGTGCAATTATAACCATCGTATCTTTCGTTCTCCTTCTCTGTCTCCGTAAGCAAGGGCGATGACATGCGCCGACTCCGGCAGGACATCGGCCACGATATCCGCCCATTCGACGACGGCGACGCCGTCTCCGCCGAAATATTCCTCCAATCCGAGATCCAGGAGCTCCTGTCCCGACGTGAGGCGATAGACATCAAAATGATAAAGCGGCAGACGTCCGCTGTGATATTCCTTGACAATGGTAAAGGTCGGACTCGTGATCTCTTCCGTCACGCCGAGCGCACGAGCAAGATATTTTGTCATCGTCGTCTTGCCGGTTCCGAGATCTCCGACGAGAGCCACCACGTCCCCGGCTTGAAGTCCGCCTGCGAACGCTTCGGCAAAATCGCGCGTCTCCGCCTCTCCGTACAGAATCCTCTCTTCCATCTATTCCTCCCGTAATCCATCCCTGTCTTCACAGCAGAGGCGCGCGAGCGTCGCCGCATAGATGCATGCAATCTTATCCAGGACCTCCAATTCGATATACTCATCCGCTCGATGTATGCGGTCCTCCTGACCCGGCAGAAGAGCGCCAAACGGAACGACACGCTTGAAAAGCTTGGCATAGCTGCCGCCGCTCTCGACGATCGGCTGCGGATCGTTCACTCCGGTCTCTTCGGCGTAAACAGCGAGGAGCTCTTCAATCAGCGGGTCATCGACCGGAAGGTAGAACGGCGGATCGTCGCTCTCCTTGATCAGGCCGATCTCCGTATCCTGAAAGGCGAGCTCCAGGGCCTGATAGATCTCTTCGCTGCGGCAGGTGACCGGATAGCGGAGATTGACCGTAAACTCTGCCATCTCCTCATTCCAGGATGCCAACCCGACATTGAAAACCGTTCCGCCCGACGCCTCATCGGTGAAATCGCACCCAATCAGCGAGCCGTCCGTGCAGAAGGCGATTTTCTCATTGTAGAATGCGATGAAATCATTCGCTTCTTCATTGACGAAGGTGAAAGCCCCGAGGAAGTCCATCAGGATGCTGTACGCATTGAGTCCTTTCTCCGGTGTCGATCCGTGCGCCGTGCGCCCCACGGCCTCGACGAGCAGCGAGGAGCCGACGCCGCGGACGCGGAGCTTATTTCCGGTCTCTTCCGTATACTGCTTGGCCTTCTCGCGAACCATATCATATTGCGAACGGTCCTTGGACGAGAGGACGGCCTTGGCTTCCCCGATGACGATATTCGGTGCCGTGCCGGCTTCCATCTTCGTCAGCAGCATGCCCTTCCCGGCCGGTCTCTTGCGAAGGCGCATCGCCAAGCGGAAATTCAGAATACCCTTCTCCGCACAGATGAGCGGGAAATCGCTGTCCGGCGTGATGCCCTCCTTCGGCTCCCCGGCAATCTCGAGATAGCGATTCATGCCTTCCTTCCCGGTCTCCTCATCGAGGCCCAGGATGAGGCGAATCGTACGCTTCGGCCGGTAGCCGCTCTCCTTGAGCGCCTTCATGGCATAGAGCGATGCGATCATCGGGCCCTTGTCGTCCGTGGTTCCGCGTCCGTTCATGCGCCCGTCCCGGATAACGGGATCGTACGGATCGAGGGACCAGCCTTCGCCGGCAGGTACGACATCGAGATGGGTCACAACAGCGAAGACGTCCTCCTTCTCAGAGCCCTCGTCTCCCTTCCATTCAATATGACCGCCGTATCCGTCCGCATCCAGCACATCAAAACCAAGCTCTCGCCCGAGCGAGAGCGCTTTTTCATAAACCTTCTGTACCTCTTTGCCGTAGCGAGCCACCGTACCGTCCGGGAGGCGTACCGGGCTCCCCTTGACGCTCGGAATACGGATGAGCTCCTGCAGGGAGGATTGCATCTCTTCCCGATGCTCCTGCAGCCATGCTTTGTATTCTGTCATATCTTCCTCTATGCACCGAAAAGAGCGAACAGAGTTCGCTCCTTTCGTCTGTTTGGATTCAATTAGTTATTCGTCCCGGTCATATCCGCTGCCGTGTTGGCTTCATAAATCGTCACGACGATGTCCTTGTCCAGCGTCGCGATGTTGACAGAACGAATCGGCGTACCGGTCTCACTGAAGGAGAAGACGCCGGTCGCGCAGCGAAGGCCCTTGATGTTCGCCAGGGCGTCACGGATGTCCTTCGGATCGAAGGATTGTGCCTGATTCATCGCATTGATGAGCAGCAGGTAGGAATCATATCCGAGCGCTGCATTCTCCGACGGATTGCTCTTATCGCCGTACATATTGCCGTACTCGATAAGGAAGCGCTGCGTCTCCGCCGTGACCGCACCCGTGGTCGTCGCTCCTTCGCCGAGAACGGAGTCGGACGTGAATGCGATCTTGATCTTCGGATGATTCTGCTTCATCGCGATGAAGCTGTTCTCATCCCACATTCTTCCGATGCCGAGGAAGGTGACCTTGTCTGCAAGTCCCGCTTTCTCTGCTTCGGAAAAAATCGCGTCGCATTGCTCAGTGCCGAGCGGAAGAAGAATCGCCTCCGCCTCCGATTCGGCAATGCTATCGACGATGCTCTTCGCATCGAAATCGTTAATTCGGACGTTCTCTGTCAAGACGACCTCGCCGCCCGCCGAGGAACGCTTCGTCCTCTTCACCGCATTCTTCGAAAGCTGCTGATATTGCGTCGTGAAGCCGTCGATCAGCTCATCGATCGCGCTGTCATTCTGCGTGGCGACGATACCGACCTTCTTCGTGCCGAGCTTCTCAAAGGCATATTCAGCCAGGCCGGCGCCGCGCTGAAGACCCGTCATGCAGGCGCGGAAATAATAATCATTACTGTCGGTGATGAGCGGATTCGTCGCCGACGGCGTGATGGTCGGGATCGCAGCCTTTTCGATATACGGCGAAGCGACCATGGAATTCACCTCACCGGCGCTGCCGATGATGGCGACCGGCTCCATCTTGATCAAGTTCTCAATGGCTGCGCGCGCCGCATTGACGTCCGATTGATTGTCGACGGTGATCAAGCGGACCGAAACGCCGTTGACATTGTTATACAGCGAATGCGCGAGTTCAATGCCCTTGATCTCGTCTTCGCCCTGCTGACGCAGCTCGCCGCTCTGCGGCTCATAGACGCCGATATAGACAACATCCTCTTCATTCTGAACATTCTTATCGATGAATACGCTTTTGAAATTCTCAAATGTCGTACATCCCGTCATGATCATCGTCATCGCAACGAGAAAAGTACAAAGAAGGATGTACCGAAGTCTATTCTTATTCTTCAATTCGCAAAACCTCCCTCATCATTTCCTCGGTCGTGACCTGATTCATAAGACCGCGCAGCTCGGAAGCGCCGCGGAGCCCCTTCGTATACCAACCGACATGCTTTCGCATCTCTCTTACGGCCGTATATTCGCCCTTCAGGGCCAGAAGCCCCTCGAAATGGCGAAGCATGATCTCCGAAACTTCTTTTCTCGACGGACGAGGCAGCGGCTCCAGCCCCTTCCACGCACGATCAAGATCGCGGAAAAGCCATGGGTTCCCCATGGCGCCTCGAGCCACCATCACAAGATCGCAGCCCGTCTCATCCATCATCCGGATCCCGTCCTCCGCCGTCAGCACATCCCCGTTCCCGATCACCGGAATCGAGACGGCCTGCTTGACCTCACGAATAACGGACCAGTCCGCCTTCCCGTGATAATACTGCTCCCTGGTCCTCACGTGAACGGCCACGGCTGCCGCGCCGGCCGCTTCTGCCGCCTTAGCGATCTCGACTTCACTGCCCGTCCTGTCATCAAATGCCTTCCGCGTCTTGACCGTCACCGGCTTCCCGGCATGATCGACCACCGCACGAATCACATCATAAGCGAGATCGGGATCCTTCATCAAGGCCGATCCGTCGCCGCTCTTCACGACCTTCGGAACCGGACATCCCATATTGATATCGAGAGTGACATTCGGACGGTCCTTCAGCATCTCCGCCGCCTTCCCCATGATCTCGGGATCGCTGCCGAAAATCTGAATTGCCGTCGGGCCCGCATGCTCCGGAATATAGAGGAGCTTCGGCGTCTTCCTGTCGCCGTAATAAAGCCCCTTGGCACTAACCATCTCCGTACAGGTCATCGCCGCACCGAATTCCTCCGAGAGACTGCGCATCACCGCATCCGTTACGCCGGCAAGCGGCGCGAGCACAAAGGGTCCGGATAACGTAACGCCCTCGATGGCTTGTAGGTTTCCACCCATAAATTACTGTTTCTTCCTTTGGTTCTTGTTCTTCTCATAGATGCAGGCAAGGCCGTCGAGCGTCAGTCTCTTCTCGATGACATCGATGCACCCGGCGCCCTCCTCCATCATGCTCGACATGCCGCCCGTCGCAATGACGCGGATGGCGTCACGGTCACAGCCGTACTTGTCGCGCATCTCATCCTTCATGCCTTCTACGATGAAGCGTGTCAAGCCCATATGGCCGTAAATGAGACCGGACTGCATGCTCTCAATGGTATTCTTGCCTATCATCTTGCCCGGAGCATGGAGCTCGACATTCGGCAGTTTCGCCGTCTGTTCAAAGAGCACCTGCGCCGAAATCTTGATGCCCGGAGCAATGGTGCCTCCGAGATATTCTCCGTCTCCGGTGACGGCACAGAATGTCGTCGCCGTACCGAAATCGATGATGATGAGATCACCCTTGTACTTATGATGAGCGGCAACGGCATTGACAATGCGGTCGCTTCCGACCTGGCGCGGATCGTCATACTTGATCTTGAGCCCGGTCTTGATGCCCGTCGCCACAACGATCGGCTTCGTACGAAAATACTTATAGCTCATATGCTCCAGCGCGAACTGGACGGACGGAACGACCGTCGAAATGATGACATCATCGATATCCGACGGATCCAGTCCCTCGTAGCGGAACATCTGCCCGAGGATGACACCGTATTCATCCGCCGAGCGCTTGCTGTCCGTCGCGAGACGCCAATTCGTCAGGAGCCGGTAACCGTCAAAGACACCGACGACAATATTCGTATTCCCTACATCGATCGCCAGCAGCATCCTAGTGATCCTCCAATCTGCGGAGCGCCAGAGCGATCGTCAGTCCCGGAATCGTGCGATTACCGGTGATCTCCGTGCCGAGGAGCTCATTGATATTCTTGAGGCGATACTGAATCGTATTGTTATGCTTATCCAGAATCTCCGACGTCTTGTTGCTGTTCATGCCCGCATCGAGGACAAAGGTCTCGAGCGTGTTCAGGAGATCGACGCCCTTCTTGTGGGACTTCTCGCGTTCAAACGGCTCGAGAAGGTCCAGATAGATCTTCTTGAGGCTCGGGCTCTGCATCTGAATATTGATGCAGTTGCAGACCATGGACATCTCGTACTTCGTGAAGACGCGCTTATGCGGGAAGACGATCTCGACATAATTCCACGTCTCGTTGATCATCTTGAAGCCGTCGATGGCATTCTCCAGCTCGCCCAGTCCGGTCGAATGGAAGATGCGGATATCATCCTTGCGTCCTTCGGACGATCCGCCCTCGCCTTCACCGCCGCGCTTCAGCTCCTCAAACATGCTGAGGCAGGCTTCCTTGAGCTGAATATTCTGGTCATATTCATCATCGGCATAAACCATGCCGTAGAAATCGTTGCCCTCGACGAGCGGCAGGAGGCCGAAGCCGTACTCCGCCTCGTAACGATCCAGAATCCTCTGCGACTCGCTGTTGTTGATGCCGTTCGCAAAGAAGACACTGATAAAGGTCTTGTTCTTGAGATCGGCCTCCTCGAGAAGCGTATAGCAGAAGGTCAGGTCGCCGCGAATGGCCGACTTGATAAACTCGGCACGCGAATCGCGCTCCGGCGTATATTTCCACATGCCCATCGCCAGCTGAATGATCTCCGCCAGCTTCTTGATCTCCGTCGCTGAATAATTATCTTCGTTATCGACAATCATGAGGATGTGCTTCTCGCCGTTGATATCAATCGTTCCCCAGTAGGTGATGACATCATCGAGATCAACCTGCGTGAAGACGCTCGAATGCGTGACATCGTAGCGCTTCGCGCGGATGATCGCATTGTCAATCGTATCGCGGTGACGCGTCTCGACTGTCAGAATCGGATTGAACTCCGTCGTCATGAGGACGACCTGATAATCATTGTTGATGGCCGCTTCCTTGAGAGCACTCTGGAAGTTGTTGTGCTTCTCGAAATTCAGCAGATGATAAATGGTATTGTTGAGCAGATTCTCGCTGTAATTATGACCGTAAAGGATCTTATCAAGCACCTGCTCCGTCATGATGGCATACGTATTCTTATCATTGTCCGGAATGACGATAATCAAAAGACCGCTGTCCTCGGCTGCGTGAATGACGCGCTCATCGAGATCATGAAGGCCTTTGTCGTTCAAGAAAATGACGAGTGCCGAAATCCCCTTCTTCCCGAGACCCATGACAAGACGACACTGCATGTCGATATCGTCCTTGCAGGTCCAGAAATGAGTCATGACAAGCTGTTCTTTGACGCCGTTTCGTTCAATGCCGAGAAGCGGATCGACCTCATCGAGGACCGAAATCGTTCGTACGCGGCGGTCACTCTTGCGGCGGCAGGATACAACCGTTCCGCCGCGAAATGCTTCCAGCTTCAGGCAATCTTCTACTGTGATTCTCATAGCCGTCACTCCTTATTCGACATCATCCGAAATCGTATAACCCTCTGCTTCGTCCTTCTGGTTCATCGCTGCGAGCTCTTCCGCGGCCTGGCGGCGCATCCGATTCTCACGGCGCTCTTCGTTATTCTTCACGCGGATCTCTTCCGCCTGGCGCTGAACCTCATCCTCCAGTTCCTCCGGGGTGATGGAGCCCTCATAAAGGCGTTCAAACTGATCGCCGTCGAGCGTCTCGACACGGAGCAGCGCCTGTGCCACGCGCTCGAAGGCATCATCGTGCTTGCGGAGGATGATCTCCGTCTCGTTGTAGCAGGACTCGAGAAGACTTCTCATCTCTTCATCGATCTCCGCTGCAACCTCCTCCGAATAGCTCTGCTTCGTCGAGAAGTCACGTCCGAGGAAGACCTCATCGCTCGAATCATAGCAAAGCGGTCCGAGCTTCTTGCTGAAGCCGTAACGCGTAATCATATCGCGCGCGATCTGCGTCGCACGCTCGATATCGTTGCTGGCACCCGTGGAGATATCCTCGAGCTTAAGCTGCTCGGCCACACGGCCTCCGAGGAGATGCTTGATCATATCCGTCATGCGGCCCTTCGTCATGAAGGTCTGATCCTTCTCCGGAAGCGACATCGTGAATCCGCCGGCCATACCGCGCGGAATGATGGTGACCTGGTGAACCGGATCCGAATTCGGAAGCGAGCGCATGACAACAGCATGACCGGCCTCGTGATAAGCCGTCAGACGACGCTCCTCCTCCGATACGACAGCCGACTTCTTCGCCGGTCCGGCGATGACCTTCGTCGTTGCCTCTTCGATCTCATCCATACGGATTTTCACGCCGTTGCGTCGTGCCGTCAGAAGAGCAGCCTCATTGACAAGGTTCTCGATATCCGCCGGCGAGAATCCCGGCGTTCTCTTCGCGAGAACCTTGAGGGAAACATCATCGGCCAGCGGCTTATTCTTCGTATGGACGCGGAAGATCTCCTCACGTGCCTGCGCATCCGGAAGTCCGATGACGACCTGACGGTCGAAACGGCCCGGACGAAGCAGTGCCGGATCCAGTACGTCCGGTCGGTTCGTCGCTGCGAGGATGATGATGCCGAGGTTACCGTCGAAGCCGTCCATCTCGACGAGCAGCTGGTTCAGCGTCTGCTCACGCTCGTCGTTGCCGCCGCCGAGACCGGCGCCGCGCTTACGGCCGACTGCATCGATCTCATCGATAAAGATGATGCACGGTGCGCTCTTCTTCGCCTGCTCAAAGAGATCGCGAACACGCGAAGCACCGACACCGACAAACATCTCAACGAAGTCGGAGCCGGAAATCGTGAAGAAAGGCACCCCGGCCTCTCCGGCCGTCGCCTTGGCAATATACGTCTTACCCGTTCCCGGACGTCCGACAAGGAGCACGCCCTTCGGAATGCGGGCGCCGAGCTGCGAATACTTCTGCGGATCGTGCAGGAAGTCGACGATCTCGCGAAGCTCTTCCTTCTCTTCCTTGAGTCCGGCAACATCGTCAAAGGTGATGGACTTGCCGTTATCCTTATAGAGGCGCGCCCGGTTCTTGCTGAACTGGAACGCCTTATTGCTGCCGCCCTGGTTCATCATAACATAGAAGAGGAAACCGAGCGAAATGAGCATGATCAGCGTCGGAAGGAGCGAAAGCAGCGAGAAATCGCTCTCCGGCGGATCGCTCGAAAGCTCGAGCTTACCCTCCTGCACCAGATCATTCATGTAATTCTCTTCCAGCCAGCTGATCTCGACAATCGAAGGCGCATATGCGAATTCAATGTTGCCGTCCTTCGTCTGCGCCGTCAGCTTTCGGTCCGTGATATTCATCTCATCGTAGCGACCCTTGGAGAGGTTCTCTGCAAAGGTCGAAAATGCGATCTCCTTCGTATCCGCCGACGTGCTCATATTGCGATAAAAGCCCGCCACGCCGAGGATGATGAGAAAGAGAAGCATATAAATTCCGATATTTCTTCCTACTCTCTTCAAAGCTAACTCCTGTCTTTCATGAATTTTATTTCAGTCGTCGGTCTAAGCCGCCATGACATTATACCGTACGAATGTGTGCGATTGGCGAAAAATTTGTTAAAATACACAAACGCTACGATATTCTATCATAGCACCTTTTCTAATTCAAGAACTCGAGCGTGAGGACAAGGACATGCGTCGTTTCCGGCGACAGTCGATACTGCTTCGTATATCTTCCCCTCGCGAAAAAGCGCGCCGCGCCTTCACCGAACACCTTCTCTTCCGCGGCCGCGCACTTTAAATCGACCTGATGTGCCCGCTCGAATGCCGGAGGACCCGGGATCCAGAGAATCTCCCGGCCTCTCGCCGCAAGAAGAAGCTCCTCCCGCTCTTCACGCGGAACCTTGCTGTCCACCAGCAGATCCTGCAGCCTTTTCGTCCCGACGGCAAGCGCGATACGGTCGCCGTCCTGCCGCGTCCGGAGGACAATGTCCTCGGGATCCCCCAGCAGATCCGCATCCAGGACGGCGCAGGACCCGGCCGGATATTCGCCGCAGCACTTCTCCCATTCCTCATCCGTAAGTCGCTTCATCCGGAGCGTCAGCGGGGCGGCAGAATCAACCGAATCAACCGAATCATCCGATTCATCCGAGACTTCAGCGAATCTCAGAATCAGCTCATCATAGCGGCGGACCGCTTCCCATCCCTTCGGAAGCCGCATCCGCGCCGAAGGATTCCGCGAAGTCATCACTGCAAGAAGTTCCTCCGCGAGGCTTCGCCGAATGCGGTCCTCAAGGCCGAGCTGCTTCAGTAAAAGGACAGCGATGCGGTACTGACAGCCGGCCGGAAGATTCTCGAAGTCTTCGAGCTTCACGGCCGTCTCCCCCGTCTCCGTCTCACGGCGCTCCTCTCTACGCGTCAGTTCCTCCTTCGCCGCCGCTTCCGCATGAGCATCCTCCTCCGAAGCCGATGCCGCAAGGCGGACGAGCGCCTCCCGGACGGAAGGATTATATTCCCTCTCAAGAAGAGGCAGCAGCTCATGACGGATCCTGTTTCTCGTATAATCGTCCGAATCATTGCTCGTATCATGATTCGGTTCCAGTCCCAGCTCTTCGATATAGTCTTCGATCTCCGCGCGGTGAATGTCGAGAAGCGGACGAATGATCATCGCACCGCCCGCATCCTCGCGCACCGCCGGAATGCCGGCCAGCCCGTGGATGCCCGTTCCTCGAATCAGGCGAAAGAGAACCGTTTCCGCTTGATCATCCGCATGATGGCCGAGCGCGATCAGCACCTCGCGGCCCGTCTCGCGGCGGCACGCCGAAGCGATCTCACGGAAGATGCGATACCGCTCCTCCCGTCCCGCTTCTTCGATGCCGATCTTCTTCTCCGAGGCAGTCTCCGAAACCGATGCCTCCCGCTCAATATAGGTGCAGGTGAAATGCGAAGCGAGCTCTGCGGCATGCTTCGCTTCCCGTGACGCTTCCGGCCGGAGTCCGTGATTCACATGGATCGCAAAGAGCCGAAGGTCCCATTCCTCGCGGAGCGCATCGAGCAGCGCCAGAAGTGCCAGCGAATCCGGTCCTCCCGAGAAGCCGATGATGACCGCTCGGTGCGGCCGAAGAACGCCGCTTCGGACCACGGCTTCTTTCAGCTTTTGACCTCTTGTTCGCATCACAGGCTCCCTTCCGGAACGCGCGGCCCCTCTGCCGAATCCGCGAGTCCGAAGAAGCGAAGGGCATTCTCATAGGTGGCCGCTGCCGCTTCTTCATAAGAAATATCCTTCAATACGGCCATGCGCCGAACCACATATTCGACATACATCGGCTTGTTCGGCTTGCCGCGGTAAGGCACCGGCGTGAGATACGGGGCATCCGTCTCGCTCATGAGAAAAGCAAGCGGCACCTCCTGTACAACATGGGCCGGTTTTTTACCGTTCTTAAAGGTAATAGGACCGCCGAGAGAGAAGGTCGCGCCGAGCTTTGCATATTCGAGTGCGAGCTCTGCCGAGCCGGAATAACAATGGAGCTGGACGCGCGCATCCGGCATCTCGCCGCCCTTCCCGTCCGGACGGGGCGGGAAAGCCCCTTTTCGCTCATCGGAGAAGAGGCCTTCTTCCTTCAGAATATCCATGGTCAAGGCATCTGCGTCGCGGGTGTGGATCATGACCGGCATCTTCTTCTCAAGGGCGAAGCGAAGCTGCTTACGGAAGAGCGCGATCTGCTCCTCCTTATCATCCTTCCCATAATAGAAATCGAGGCCGATTTCACCGACGGCACGTACGCGCGGATGGTCTGCCAAGCGATAAACCGTCCGGAGATCCTCCTCGGTATAATGAGACGCATACGAAGGATGGATGCCTGTCGAAGCGAAGCACCACGGATATTCTTCGGCAAGGCGCACGGCAAGAAGGGAGCTCGAGGCGCTGTCTCCGGCATTCATGACGAAAATACCGGCTTCCTCCGTTTCACGGAGCTGCTCTCTGCGCTCCTCCTCCGTCCATTCTTCCATATTGAGATGCGTATGAGCATCAAATAATCGAATTCGACTCATCCTTTCGTCCTTTCTCTCTGCCTTAACATCTGCCGGGCCTGACAGAAAAAGAAAACCCGGAGCGGCTCCGTCGGAGGCCCCGGGATTCAACTCATCCGAGCAATTATTTCTTGTTGCGCTTCGACTTCGTTGCCAGCTTATCCTGGTGAAGCTGCGAGAGCTCTTCGAGCTCCTTCTGAACATCGAGACGCGGGAAGAGCGGATCGCCCTTCTTCACATGAACGCCTGCCATCTTACGGAAGGTAAAGGCGTCTTCCCAGACGGCTTCTTCCGAAGCGAGGCCGAGCTGCTCGCGCATGCGGTCCGAAGTCGTATGCATGAACGGAACGATGAGGATCGAAACGATGCGGAGCGTCTCGGCGAGATTGCTCATGACCGTATCGAGTTCATCCTTCTTCTCCGGATCCTTCGCGAGAACCCAAGGCGTCTTCTCATCGATATACTTGTTCGCACGACCGATGACCGCCCAGATCGCCTCCAGCGCATTGTTGAAGTGGAAGAGATTCATGTGGCTCTCTAAGACATTGCCGCAATCCGTCGCCAGTGCCATCAGCTCACGGTCGATATCATCCTCCGTCTTCGCCTCCGGAACTACGCCGTCGCAATACTTCTCAATCATCGAAACCGTACGCGAAAGGAGGTTGCCGAGGTCGTTCGCGAGGTCGAAATTAATGCGGTTCAGCATGATCTCGTTCGTATAAAGTCCGTCCTGTCCGAACGTATATTCACGGAGCAGGAAGTACTTCAGCGCATCGACACCGTAACGATCGATCAGCAGCTCCGGATCGACGATATTGCCCTTCGACTTGGACATCTTGCCGCCGTCGATGAGGATCCATCCGTGTCCGAGGACATGCTTCGGAAGCGGCATATCGAGCGACATCAGCATCGCCGGCCAGATGATCGAATGGAAACGAACGATTTCCTTGCCGACCAGATGCCATGCCGGCCAATACTTCTTGCAAAGACCGTCCGGATCCTCCGGATATCCCATCGAGGTCAGATAGTTCGAAAGCGCATCGAGCCATACATAGATGACATGGTTCTCATCGATCGGAACCGGAATGCCCCAATCGAACGAAGAACGCGAGATGCAGAGATCATCGAGTCCCTGTTCGACAAAGGAAACCATCTCATTGCGACGCGATTCCGGCTGCAGGAAATCGGTATTCTTCAAGAGATCGAGAATGCGATCCTGGTACTTCGAGAGCTTGAAGAAATAAGCCTCCTCGCTCATTCTCTTGACCTCGCGGCCGCAGTCCGGGCACTTGCCGTCGACCAGCTGGCTCTCCGTCCAGAAGGACTCGCAAGGCGTGCAATACCAGCCCTCGTACTTGCCCTTATAGATATCGCCGGCCTCGTACATCTTCATGAAGATCTTCTGTACAGCCTCGACATGACGCGGCTCCGTCGTGCGGATGAAGTCATCGTAGCTGATCTCCATCGTCGACCAGAGTCTCTTGATCGTCTCGACGACGCCGTCGACATACTCCTGCGGCGTAACACCGGCCTCCTCGGCGCACTTCTCAATCTTCTGTCCGTGCTCATCCGTACCCGTCAAGAAGCGGACATCATAACCCGCCAATCTCTTGAAGCGAGCCATCGCGTCGGCCATGACCGTGCAATACGTATGACCGATGTGCAGCTTCGCACTCGGATAATAAATCGGTGTCGTAATATAAAAAGTTCCCTTTGTTTCTGACATTCCTAACGAATACCCCCTTCTGCAAGTGACGCGATCGGGCCGCGCCGAACCCTAAACGGCTTTAATAAACGCCGTAATCCTCATCTTCCTCGCCCCAGTCAACATCCGACCAATCGTCCTCGACGAAGATCTCGTCAAAGACTCTCTTCGTGGCAACAACGAGAACTGCACCGACAATAATGCTTGCTCCGATAATGCGAGCAGCCGTCTTGACCGTGCTGCGTCTTCTGGCCTCCTTGGCCTCTTCGATCAGGACCTTCTCTTCTTCTGTGAGTCTCTTAGCCATAATGCCCTCCTATTCTGAGCTGAAAGCTAACGTACATATTAATACGTTTATTTTACCACGAATATCCCCTGCATGCACGCATCTCTTTGTGCGATAGGTGAATTTTAAGAAAAGCGAGGACCTCCGCCGACTTGACGAAGGTCCTCGCACTTTTTATAAACCTGAAGAATTACGGATCATTCCTCTTCACGGCTCTTTCTGCGATAAAAGGCCATGCCGAGAAGTCCTGCGGCCGAAATCAGGAGGAGGCTCGCTGCGCCTGCAAGCTCCGTCTCGTCGCCGGTCTTGACGACTTCGGCTTCGACCTTTCCGTCTCCGCTCTCATCTCCGGATCCCTCCGTGACGGCATCCTTCGAATCGGACGAATCATCCTTCGACGGATCGTTCGGCGTCACTTCCTCGCCGTCTCCCGGATCATCTTCATCACCGCCGGAGCTTCCTCCGACCTTCTCGTAGACAATTTCCACGACGCGGTCTTCGTTTCCGATGGTCTCCTGAAGCGGCTCAAAGGTCGGTACATCGACCGCCTTATATCCGTCGACAGACTTCGCTTCGATGCCGAGATCGGCCATGAAGAACCAAGAATATCCGACGAACTCATCGGAAGGAGCGATTTCACGACCCTCCGTATCCACATGGCGTACCTCTACCGTGCGCTTCACAGGATCGAGCGTGCTGCTCTCGCCGTCATTGCGGACGCAAACCGTGACGTGCTGATCTTCGACGAAATGCTCTCCGTCCGGTGCGACATAAATATCATAGGTGCGGTTATGTCCGATATTCCTCGGGCAGATGATTTCGAGAATCTGGTGATTGCCGTTCCCCGTGATACCCGTGCCGTCATTAGCAACCATGATGAAATAAGTCACACTGTCGAACTGCGGAACATTATAGATCGGCCATTCCACGCCGTCCTGATCCACAATCTTCACCTTCGTCTTCGAAGCATCGAAATTCGTTCCGTAAAGGTGAACCTGGATCTTCTTGCTCTCCTGGTTCGTCGAGGTCTCCGTATATTGAAGATTGTTCGGATCCGGATTGGTGCCGTACGAATTGATCGTCATCGCACCGAGCGTAATGTCCGAAGCCTCGGCCCCTGCCGGAAGAACGGATACAAGCGGACGCTTCGCGATATCCGTATAATCCATGCCTTCCGCGACATCCACGCCGTTGACCGTTACCTTGAGGAGCCAGCTCTTCGTACGGTCGCTGCGGTTCTCCGGAAGCGTATAACGAAGAACCGTCTGTCCCTGTTCATTGGTCTCCGTATGGACCTTGATGGACGGCTCGCTGATGCCGGTGCTGACGTCAACGATGCGTCCCGTGATATTCGCATCCTTCAGATGATAACCACGAAGCGAAGCCGTCACCTCTCCGCCTTCCGAAGGAAGCGATTCCTTCGAAAGCTCAATGCCGGTGACGCGTGCTTCATCATCGACGATCCATTCGAACGGAGCGATAAGCGTATCCTCCGAAACGGCCAGTGCGCCGGCATCCACCTTGATGCGGAGTCCTCCGAAGAGCGGCTCGTACGGCTGCGCCAGCTTAATTGTCACGACGCTGCCGTCGATAAGGACTTCATCGTTCTCCCCGAGAGCCTGCCAATTGAGCCCGTATTGAAGAGAGATCTTCTCCTTGAGCTCTGCCGGTTCCTCCGTTCCTGCCATGACATCCCTGCCGAAGGTCATCGTGATCTCCTGATAAGAATCATCGATGACAACGGCGCCGGGCTTAAGATCGATTTCCTCGCGATCATCCGTCTGCGACTGATCCTTGATCGTGAATAACGTCTCCTTGCTCTCTCCGGTGCTCGTGCTGATATAGAGATAATATTCCTTATCCTTGCCGGAGTTATTAGCCGGGAAGGTCAGCATGAATTCGCCGCCGTTTTCGCGAATCGTCTTGCCCGTGATATAAACGTCCTGCTCCGGAAGAACGGAGATAAAGACATTGTCTTCCGTGAGATTCTCTCCGGTGAAGGAGACGAGATAAGTGAGACCGTCGCTGCCGATAGCCTGCGAACGGATCTCTCCGAGGACCGGCTCCTTGACCTCTCCGCCGGACTGCGGCTTCGAGATCACGGCAGCAGAATGACTCCACTGATCAAGACCTGCCGGCGAGACCTCGATCAGATACGAAAGATCCTTCGATCCCGTATTCTCCGGGAACGTCAGCGTGAAGACCTGCTTCGTCGCCGTCGTCTCGGTGAATGTCGGATTCAGGGCCTGAACCGCTCCGTCCAGCGTAACCCTGACATCGGCCGGCTGATCCAAATCCTCTCCGTACAGCGTGCAGGTCACCGTATAATCCCCGTCCTCACCGATGGTATGCGGCTCTGCGGAGAGCAAATAGATCATCGGGTTGCCGGCAGATGCATTCGCGCTCTCTACCGTAACATTCGCACTGCAAATTGTTTCGCCCTTCAGCTTGAAATGGACCGTATAAGCCTTATCCCAGTCCGAATCATTCACCGGGAAGGTGACAGTCACATGCTGCGAGCTAACGCCCACTCTCTCAACCGAATACACCGGCACCGTCTCCGTCAGGAGATCTTCCAGCGTTACCGTGAGATCTTCATCCAGCGCTTCCCCCTGCGTCTCGATTTCGTAAGTGATCTGACCGCCACTTTCAACGACGGCATTATCCGGACGGAGATCGACTCCGCTGAGGGCAGCCGAAACCGGAAGAGGCGCTGCTGTTACAAACAGCATCAGGAATGATAATGCTGCTGCAAGATGCTTTTTCCACTCTTTCATGATTGCCTTCTTTCTTGCAATTTTTCTAACGTACTCTCTTCATTCTAACAACCACCTTCTGCCTCTCTAATTGATATTATCTATATGCAGGGCTTCTGTTTTTAAATTATCAATAACGCCTTTGAGAGCATCGCCGTTTCGGCGATTTTGCGCAAAAAAAGAGGAAGCCGAAGCTTCCTCTTTGCTTTGCATCATGTGACCCGAGATTACTTGCCCCAGTTCTCACCGATCTCGAGACCCGTTTCAAAGGCCTTATCGTTGATCGGAATGACCTTTGGCTTGTTCTCGAACTTGTGGTGAATTCCTGCCGTGATGACTTCCTTGTCAACAGCATGGGTGAATCCGATATAAGCACCGAGCATGATGATGTTCAGGATACGCGGGTTGCCCATCTCCAGAGCCATCTCCGTAACCGGAACGGAAACGACCGTGATGTCGTCTCTGTCGATCGGATCCTTAACGATGGAGCTGTTGATGAAGAGCGTGCCGCCCGGCTTCAAGTTCGGGAGGAACTTGTGGAGGGACGGTCCGTTCATGACTACAAGATCGTCAACGCTGTTCGAAACAGGTGCACCGATCTCCTCATCCGAAATAACGACATAGCAGTTAGCCGTGCCGCCGCGCATTGCTGCGCCGTAGGAAGGGAAGAACGTTACATTCAGGTCTGTAGACTCACAGGTAGCGGAAGAAAGCAGCTTGCCCATGGTCATGACACCCTGTCCGCCGAAACCGGCAATCATCAAATTTCTTTCCATTCTTCAGACCTCCTCTACTTCTCTTCTGCGCCCTTGTCTCTGACAAGTCCGAGCGGATACTCCTTAAACATGTCCTCACGAAGGAACTTGAGACCGTCAAGCGTGCTCGTTCCCCAGTTCGTCGGGCAGGAGGTTACGATCTCGATAAGCGAGAAGCCTCTTCCCTCGAGCTGATACTGGAAGCCCTTCTTGATAGCCTTACGAGCCTTGATGACGTTCTGCGGCGTGTCGCAGGAAACGCGCTCAAGATAGTAAGGAGCCGTAAGCTGGTTGAGGAGCTCACAGACGTGCATCGGATAACCGTGGACCTCAGGATCTCTTCCCTGCGGAGCCGTCGTCGCCTTCATGCCGATCAGCGTCGTTGGAGCCATCTGGCCGCCCGTCATACCGTAAATACCGTTGTTGACGAAGATGACCGTGAAGTTCTCACCGCGGTTAGCAGCCGAAAGCGTCTCAGCGAGACCGATCGAAGCGAGGTCTCCGTCGCCCTGATACGTATAAACCAGGGATTCCGGGGAGGAACGCTTAATACCGGTAGCTACAGCGCAAGCTCTTCCGTGAGCAGCGATCGTAGCGTCGTGTGCAACATAGAACTGTCCGAGTCCGCAGCAGCCTACACCCTCGACACGGACGAGATGATCGAGCTGACCGAGCTCCTCGGCAGCCTCACCGATGAGCTTGTGAACCGTGCTGTGCATGCAGCCAGGGCAAAAGCCGGATACGGTATCAGGAAGGATACCCTTCGTTCTCGAATATACCTTAGTCATTTACAGTACCTCCTTAATCAACGCGCGAGCAGCGTCCATTACCTGGTCGTTCGTCAGAAGCTGACCGCCGGAGCGCAGGCACTCCTTGATCGGGCATCTGCCCTGAACTGCGTGCTCAACATCCCACTTCATCAGAGCCGGAATCGACATCTCTACGTCAAGGATACCCTTAACTCTGTTGAAGTCGAGGTTCTCAAATGCCTCATATGGGAACGGCGAAACCTTGACCGGACGGATGAGACCGATCTTGATGCCTTCCTTGCGGAGCTCACGAACAACAACCTTGGAGATACGAGCCGAGATGCCGTAAGCAGCGATGATGATTTCAGCATCGTCCGTCTCGATCATCTCAACTTCTACGTCGTCATCCCACGTCTCATAGAGCTTAGCAGCCTCAATGTTGACAGCCTCCTGACCGGTACCTACCGAACCAGGTCTGCAGAATGCATACTCACCGGCCGGGTGACCGACGATAGCTCTGTAGTGATAAGCTTCTCTCAGCTTAGCGATCTCCTCGTCCGACTTCATCGGAGGAAGAACGACCGGCTCCATCATGGTACCCATGACACCGTCCGTGAGGACAAGAACCGGGTTCTGGTCTCTCTCAGCATAATCAAATGCCTTGTAGACCATGTCGACGCACTCCTGAACCGAATCCGGTGCGAAGACGATCATGCGGAAGCCGCCGTTGCCGGAAGCCTTCGTAGCCTGCAGGTAGTCCTGCTGAGCAGGCTGAATAGCACCGATTCCAGGGCCGCCGCGCTGTACGTTGACATAAACGGCAGGAAGTCTTGCGGAAGCGCAGTACGAAATGCCCTCAGAATAGAGGGAGATACCGCAGCTGGACGAAGAGCTCATCGCACGAATACCCGTCGACGTAGCGCCGTAAAGCATGTTGACCGAAGCGACCTCGGACTCGCCCTGTACGAACGTTCCGCCTACCTCCGGCATTCTTCTAGCAAAATACTCCGGAATTTCGTTCTGCGGCGTGATAGGATAACCAGCGAAGAAACGACATCCGGCTCTGACAGCTGCCTCAGCGATGGCCTCGCAGCCTTTCATAAATACACGTTCACTCATGATAAAGTCCTCCTAGTACTAATCTCTCCATACTTCGATTGCTGCATCCGGGCAGATCTGAGCGCACATCGCACAACCGATGCAGTTCTCAGGCTCAGCTGCTACAACATAAGGGTAGCCCTTGGAGTTTACCGTTTCACCGACAGCCAGAACGTGCTTCGGGCACGAAATGACACAATACTGGCAGGACTTGCATGCCTCGGTATTGATTTCGACTCTACCTTTAGCCATCAACATTACCTCCTTACAAAAACATATTAACGATCGACCCAGGAGTACGTCAGGTAGAGATCCACAGGGAAAAGATCCTTGTCGGTCTTGTCCTTCACCTCATCGATGAACTCACGCTTGACCGCGAAGCTGCGGACCGTCGTGAACTCGCCGAGAAGCTCGTCGACCTTGCTGACACCCTCCAGGAAGTCTTCTGCACTCGTGTGATAACCCAGGTTCGGGTTACCCAGAATGTAGATGCGCTCCAATCTCGTCGCACGAAGAATATTGCTCATCGTACCGTCAATCGACTCGACGCTCTTCGTCCACGGGCGGAACGGGTTGACGACGTAGATCGGCACGGAATTCTCATTCTTGAGAAGGTGTGCATATACGCCGACGACTCGCGAAGCGCTGTGTCCGCCGCCGATGTCGAGAAGAACGACTCGTTCCTCATCCATCAGCTTCGAGGCCACGCCTCCGACCGCGACAGGAGCATCCAGGAATTGATCTTGATAATGTATCGTGACGCCGATTTCGGCAAACGCATCATGTTGATCGCGGGAACGATAGAGCGGCTTCGACTGGTCCATATCGAAGACATCGACCTTCTTGCCAAGCTCCTTCGCAAGATAAGCTGCCGTATTCAGAACGAGCTCACTCTTGCCGCTTCCCGCCTCTCCGATGAAGATGAAATTCTTCTTCTCCTTCAGGAGATCGGTATACGTCTTATCCATCTCATAAAAAAGACCCATGTATTATCCTCCTTAGTTCAGCAGGCGCTCGCATTCCGCCGCCGTATCCTGCAGGCGGCTGATCAGTGCATAGAGCTCGCGGAGCATGCGTTCCTTATATCCGCTGATGCTGATGGCGCAGACGGCCTTCCCGTCCGGCGAAAGGACCGGCACGGCAACGCAAACGAGACCCTCCGTGATCTCCTCCATGTCAAAGGCGATCTTCTCGCTCTTGACCTCCTCGATGACGGCCCGGAACTTCTCACGGTCCGCAATCGACTTCTTCGTCAGGCGGACAAACTCGATATCATTGATGAGCTTATCCGGGTTCTCGGAGAAGGCGGTCAGGATCTTGCCCTGCGCCGTAAGATTGAGGCTCATAACATCGCCGACGTCCGGGATCAAGGTGAGTCCGTTATGCGGATCCTTGCGGAAGGCGGTGATGCTCTTCACGCCCTTGCGAATGGAGACGGATACGGAGAAACCGCTTCGCCGGCAAAGACGGGCGATCGGCTCTTCGAGCACATTGACGAGCTGCTGCTTCAAATTGGTATTTCGACCGAGGATGTAGAACTTATCGGAAAGATAATATCCTCCGTCGATGCGATTTTGATAAATATAATTCTTATTCTCCAAGGAGTGAAGAATTCGGCTCACCGCCGCACTCGAAAACCCCGTCTGTTCAATAATGAGCTTAATGGTCAGACGGCGTTGTGTTTGAAATAAATCGAGGACGGTCAACGCTTTCTCTAATGAATTGTTGCGTTCCGCCATATCTTCCTCCCTTGCGGGGCGTTTGAGACACCCACTTAATTAAAATATACTCCTCTCAGCCCTTATTCGCAACCGATTTTCGGGCTTTTTCTCCGTATATCGAACCTTCATTCCGAATTACGACATGCTTTCAACCACTTTTTGATAATTTTCTATCATTTTCGGCCCCTATCCCCTAAAATAATTGACACTTATCGCAAATTCACGGAAAATAAACTTATGAAGATTCTTAGTATTACAACACAAAAGCCGCATTCGACAGGAAGCGGCATCTATCTCACGGAGCTCGTCCGTTCCTGGGACCGGCTCGGCATCCGCCAGGCCGTCGTCGCCGGCATCTATCCGGAGGACACCGTCTGCTTCCCGGAAGGCGTTTCTTTCTATCCGGTTTATTACACGAGCCGGAAGACGGCCGCCTCCGGATCGCAAGAAGCCTCGCACCCGGACGCTGAGCTCAACGCAGCACCGCACATCTCCTATCCGGTGCTCGGCATGTCCGACGTCATGCCTTATGAATCGACGCTCTATTCATCGCTGAACGATGCCATGGCCGATGAGATGCTGGCCGCTTTTCGAAAAGCCGTCAGCGCAGCCTGCCGCGAGCTTCAGCCGGATCTCATCTTCTGCCATCACCTCTATCTGCTGACGGCAGCCGTTCCCACGATGATTGACGACCTCGCCTCCGAAGGCGTATGGAGTGAAAGACCGAAGATCGTCGGCCTCAGCCACGGCTCGGACCTCCGCCAATTCGCGAACACCGCCTTCCGCCGGGAAGAGATCGGACAGGGCATCCGAAAGCTCGACCGCATTCTCGCACTCCACGAGGAACAGGCAAGCGACATCGCCCGCCTCTACGGCATTCCCGAAGCATCCATCGAAGTGGCGAACAGCGGATACAATCCCGACCTCTTTTATCGCTGCGAAAAAAGCGGAGAAGGCGCCGCCTCCTCCGCTGCTCTCAATACCCCGAAAGAGCAAACGGAGCATGACGCCGTTAATATCCTCTATGCCGGCAAGCTGAGCCGTGAGAAGGGGCTTCTCCCCTTCCTCGATGCGCTCGCCCGCATAGGCAAAGCCGAAGATGCACTGACCTTCCGTCTCCTCCTCGCCGGCGGCTGCCGCGATGAAGTCATCAAAGCGTACCTGACCGATGAGGAAGAGCTCCTTCCGGGACCGCTGACGAAGCTGCCTTTTGACGCCGAATACCTCGGCATGCTGACGCAGGAGGAGCTGGCAGCCGCCTTTCGCGCGGGCGACCTCTTCGTCCTTCCTTCCTATTATGAAGGACTGCCTCTCGTCCTCATCGAGGCCATGGCCTGCGGCCTTCGCATCATCACCTCGGCGCTTCCGGGCGTCCGGCCTTGGATCGAAAGCAAGATCGATCACAGCCGCGCCCTCTATGTCGAGCCGCCGGCCTTTGAAGCGCCCGGCATCCCGGTCCCCAGCGAAGTGCCGGGCTTTTCCGCGAGACTGGAGGAGGCGATTTCGGAGGCGCTCCGTGACTGCAGCGAAGAGCACGCCGGAGTACGCGAACGCGTTTTTGCCGATACCTCGCGGGCAACCTGGGACGGAGTAGCCAAGAATATTATCGATTTGATATAATATATAGAATGAATTAGAAAGAGGTTTGCTCCATGGCTACCATCAACATCGAAGAATTGAAGCAATCGATCATCCGCAAGATCGGTGCTTTTCAAGACCGTTATTTCAAGGCTTACGGCCAGGTGGTCATCCGCGTCGACCGCAAGACGCACCTGATGTCCCGTGACAGCCTGCTGCTCTCGCATCTCCGCGCCGAGGATTTCAAGCTGTATGACAGCTCCACCGGTGAATTCGGCAAGATCCTGAAGGCCAGGCCGGATGTGAAGGCCATTGTCTTCGCCTGCACCGAGACCTCTGCGCTTTATTCGCGCGACCACGATGTCCTCATCCCGTCGCTCGACGACCTCGCCGAGATCGTCGGACCGGATGTCAAGGTCGTGGACAGCGCCGACGCCAAGACGCTCCTCGCAGCGCTCAAGGACCGCCGCGGCTGCCTCATCCGCGGAATCGGCATGTTTGCCGCCTGCTCTTCGCTGGATGAAGCGATTGCAGCCATCCGCATTCTCGAGAAGAGCACGGAGGCGGAGGTTTACGGCGAGAAGCTCGGCGGCGTCAAGCACCTGCCGGAAGAAGACCGGCAGGCACTCGCCGCTCGCTACCAGCATCGCTCGGAGGATACGAATAAGAATGATGCCTCGTCGCTCATTCCGTTCCCGCCGGAAGAATTGGCACTTCGCAATCAGCTCATCGAGACGGCGCGCCGCCTCGTGTCGCGCGACCTCGTCCAGGGCAGCTGGGGCAACCTCTCGGTGCGCCTCAATCAGCACTGCATCCTCATCACGCCGTCCTCCATGCCGTACAATCAGATGCATGCCGAGGACATCGTGAAGCTGGACCTGCAGTTCCCGAATATCACGCGTCAAAGGAAGCCGTCCAGCGAATATAAGATGCACATGGCCATTTATATGGAGAAGCCGGAATGCCGGGCTATCATCCATACGCATTCCAACGGACTCAGCGTTTTCGCCGCCGCGCATGCCGGCTTCCGCCTGCCGAATTCGAACGTCCAGGAGGTCATCGGCGATATGACGGTCACGGATCGCTTCTTCCCGGGTTCGGACGAGATGAGCGCCAGCGTCCTTCAGAATCTCAAGGACGGCCTCGGCTGCATCATGGCCGGACACGGCAGCGTCTTCATCGGCGACTCCCTGGAGAGCGCCCTTGTCCTCGCCGATATGATGGAGGAAAAG
>CASEEM010000035.1 GCA_949286985.1 uncultured Eubacteriales bacterium | reverse complement strand
TGCTTTCTCCGCTAATATGCGGTTTTTCTTGTTGTAGAACAGCCAAAATGAGCTGCTCCGATTGACAAAAGGTCAGAATTATGCTAAAATATTCAGACTAGATATGAATATATTTAGCATATTCCGCATGAAAACACATTTGTTTGCTGCGCCAACAGCTTACAGATGTGTTTTTATTTTTACCCTCAATAGAACCACCTCCCCTTAAGATACACTCTGGAAAAGATTCAAGAGCGTGATTTCGTAATTTGTATAATCCGAAGAACCATATTGCAGCCACTTTTTGTAGTAAGAATGTGCGTAACAAGCCGCCTCGAAACTTACATCGAATATGTCTGAAATGTCGTATGGATTATCCAATTTCAGCTTGTGGACAAGTACAGGAGGAACGAGTGCATATTTTGCAAAGAATTTTACTTCTTTTTCTGCCAGTTCGCTATCCTCACTGTGATCTAACACGATATGCCCGATTTCATGCATTATGGTATTGTTGATTCTACCATAGTCCTTTTTGTCATTGTAGTAAATGTACCATTCACCGATGTTCTTTTCTACTGAAAAACCATCTTCACTCTTTTTCATAAGCAAGGATTGTTTGCTTTCTGGAAAGGCTGAATATGGAATTATCTTGATTCCCATTTTTGTCGCCAATTCAAAGCCGTTGACAGGAACACAGGTGACATCATATTTTACAAACATATCAACAACAATCTGCTTAATCTCTTCGTATCGTGCGTGTGATAATGAAATCCCCAATATTACTCCTCCCCAAACAAAGCGTTAATAAGTTCCTTTTTCTCCTGCTCAGTCATTGACGCTGCATTTCTTGCAATCATACGGCGGATTCTTGGATGGCTGAATTCTTCGTTTTCAATTCCAAGCAGAAAATCTGATGTGGTGTGTAGTGCGGTGGCGATGTTTGCCAGAACGTCTGGTTTTGGCTCTCTATCACCGGAGACATACCTTGACATGACCGCTTCGGTTACTCCAATTCGACCTGCTAATTCCTTTTGTGTCATTCCACGTTTTTGCAAAGTTTCGGTTATTCGTGAACCTAATTCCTTTCCCATAGTGGCACTCCTTTCATTTGGCCTTATTTTAATAGCCATAAATATTATATTCCAAACTTGCCGTTTTGTCAAGTAGCATTGCCAAAATAAAACCACACTGAGATGTCCCCCAGTGTGGTTTGGTTAAAATTTGTATTCTGTTTACAGTGTGTGGAATTGTTTTGCCAATTGCATAAACGAGGAATTTGCCCTCACCTGCATGGACGGGATGAACAGATACTGCCATGCCTTATAGCCGTTGGCCTTGCCCCAACGGGAGGCAACTTCGCAATACTGGACACCACGCTTTTTCTTGGCAATGACATCCGGGTCATTCAGCTTGTCCTCACCCTTGACCTCCACGAGATAGATGGTATCCTCGGTTTCAACAACGAAGTCCGGCTCGTAGGTATGTCCGTGGTTATAGGTGATGTTGAATTCGCGGGGTGCAGGACGGAGCCAGTTCTGGACATCACCATCGCCCTCCAATACTCTTGCGAGGAGCAGTTCCGGGTGGCTGTCAAACTTGGCGGTGCTGAATACGCCTTTCTTAATACCATCAAACAGCACGGAGCGAATATCCTCCGTATAGCTTTCATACAGCCCCGCACGCTGCTTATAGCTATAGGACTGCTGAAGGTTATAATCTCTTGTGCCTATGACCTCCTCCTGCAGGAAACCATTTTCACAGTAGAAATGCTGCATCATCTGCTTGTAGATTTTATTGCCGATATCACGCTTGTACATCATAATGATGTTGCGCATACCATTATCGCCATACTGTGCGGTGTAGTGGTCGCAAAGCTGTGTGATCAGTTTGAACAGCAGCGCCGAGCATTTTTCATAATCGATTTCCGGCTTGGTACGCAATTGCTCCAGAATGACCTTCTTGGGATTGTAACCCTCAAAGTCAATGGCATCACCCTTGATGCGCTGTCTATCCTGCATATCCTCCAGATTTTGAATAAGGAGTTCGTTTTTGATGGGAACATGGGTGAAGTCTGCCATATCCAAATCAAAATCGACAAAGACATATTCTTCGACTCCGGCATCGGTAACTTTAATACGAGGAATAGGGATGAATTTTGCCTGTGCTGCACGATGGGTTTCTTCGGTCTGATACAACAGCCATGCCTCCAGAGGCATCTCATTTTCTTTAAAAACCTCACCTAAGTCCCTGTCCTCGGTGACCTGCGCCTTGACGCTGCCAGCAATCTGCTGGGCCTGCGCCGGGGTAACAGTGTGGGTAGGGGTCTTCTGGATATGCTTTGCTACCTCGTGGCTAATGAGTTCTGCTGCCTTTTTCAGCAGTTCATCCGTAGCCTCGGTTTTTGTAATGCCTGTCTGCTGATACGCCGTTTCCAGAGTCTTATCCGGCTCCGGCTCAATGGTCAACTGCGTATAGGTGACCTGTTCCGGCTGAATTTCCTCTGCCTTGATAACATTACCGGCTTTGAAGATGGAATCGCCACGCTGCGCCTCTGCCAGAATATCAGCAAATTTATCGTGGGCGGTCAGCATAACGGCATCCACATCACGATCCCCGGTGCGCTCACCATAAGGCAAACGCAGACCACGGCCAACCATCTGCTCACGCAGAATCTTGGAGGCGGCAGTACGCAGAGGAACGATGGTATAGAGGTTATTGACATCCCATCCCTCTTTGAGCATATTGACATGGATAACGATTTCTACCGAGTTATCGGCGCTTTCCACATCAAGCAGCAGACGGGTGTTGGCATCGCTTTCAGCGCCTTCCTTGTTGAATTTATCGATGTTGTACACGAAAATGTGTATATCGGATTCAAACAGACGGAGGTTTTTGTCCTTATAATCGTCATCTGTGATAATCTGCGGAGGCACAGCAAAGCAGCCGAGGCCCCGGAAGACATACTTGGGACTATTGAAGTCACTGAGGTCTTTTTTCAGTTTTTCATATATCGTAGAATTCGGCGCAACGACAAAAAAGTTCTTGATGCTGTGCTGAGTATACAGATAGGCGATGAAAGCGCCCATCAAACGGGTCTTACCGACACCTGTAGCCAGAGCGAAGGTAAGGGACATGAAATCACGCTCAAAATCCGAACAGATCGGCTACATGGCATGGACAGCACCGAGGGCAGCCCTCAAATTCATGCCTTTACGCAGAGATACGCCGTCTACGATTTCTTCCAGAATTTTCAGCGATGCGGTCTGCGGCTTACGCAGGGTAACACCGATGGGTGAAATGTCGATTCTTTCCGGCATGGTCTACTGTGCCGACTGTGGTCAGAAACTGTACCAAGTAAGGTCGAGGGATTGGGAACACGACAAGGAGCATTTTGTTTGCGCCACCTATCGTAAAAAAGGCAAGCACGAATGCCCATCCCACCAGATTCGCAATGTGGTCATTGAACAGCTGCTCTTGGCAGACCTTCAGCAGGTCACAGCCTTTGCAAGAGAGCATGAAGCAGAATTCGTGGAAATGGTAACCAAGAGCAAAACGCGAGAAATTGACCGCAGTCTGCGTGAATGCCGTAAGGAATACGAACAGGCAAAGGCAAGAATATCCAAACTGGATACCATTGTGCAGCGTTTGTACGAGGACAACATCGAAGGCAAAATCAGTGATGAGCGTTTTGCCAAGATGACCGCCACCTACGATGCCGAGCAGAAACAGCTTGAAAGCCGTGTGGCTGAATTGCAGGATTTCCTTGATGAGGCAAAAGAAAAATCCCTTAACACCGAATACTTCCTGTCATTGGTAAGGAAATATACGGATATTAAGGAATTGGATGCTGAGATTATTCGAGAGTTCGTGGAACGCATTATTGTGTTTCAAGCCGAAAAGGTGGATGGTCGCAGACAACAGCATATCCAGATTGTTTACAACTACATTGGAGCCTTGGATATTCCAAGCAAAACAGAAAAAACGGCATAGCCGGAATTCAATCCAACTATGCCGAATTTTTCAAAGGGATAAAATCCCTTAGTCGCACCCACTTTACCGAGCGTCCCTTTTTTTGCATAAGTCTATTAACAGATACGAGGAAGGAGTTCGCCGCCCGGCTGAGAGAGCTGAACCTCAGCGCCGATTTCCGTCGTAAGGACAACCTGAGCCCGGTCACCCTCCGTCACTTCACCGATGATTGCAGCCTGCTCGCCATACTTCGTCCGATGAAGCACCGCAAGCACCGCCTCCGCCTGCTCCTTCGGGAGAATGACAACCATCGTCCCCTCATTCGCCAGATACAGCGGATCGAGACCGAGAAGCCCCGTCACGCCCTTGACCGCCGGATGAAGCGGCAGCGCTTCGCTCTCTATCCGGACATGCACCCCGCTCTCCTTGGCGATCTCACTTAATACCGTACCGACGCCGCCTCGCGTGGCATCACGGATAACATGGATCTCCTTCGTCACGCCGAGCATCGCATCGACGAGGCCGGCCAGCGGCGCACAATCGCTCGTGACCTCCGCTTCAATGCCGAGCTCCTCGCGCTCCAGGAGAATCGTACAACCGTGGCGGCCGATATCGCCCGTGACAAGGACTGCATCCCCCGGCTTCGCATAAGCGCCGGAGAGGTTGACGTCCTCGCGGAGGACACCGATGCCCGTCGTCGTAATGAAAACGCCGTCCGCCTGACCTTTGCCGGCGACCTTCGTATCGCCGGCCACGATGCGGACGCCGGCCTCCTTCGCCGTCTTTGCCATCGAAGCGACAATCTGCTCGAGCTTCTCCATCGGGAACCCCTCTTCGATGATGAATGAGCAGGTCAAATAAAGCGGCTCGGCACCCATGCAGGCAAGATCGTTGACCGTGCCGCAGATGCTGAGCTTCCCGATATTCCCTCCCGGGAAGAAGGCCGGCGAGACGATGAAGCCATCCGTCGTCATCGCGATTCTCCCCTTCGGAGCCTCTAGAACAGCCGCATCGTCGGCAGTCAGATTCGGGTTCTCAAAATGCGCACGGAAGACGCGTTCAATCAGCTCAGAAGTCTTCTTTCCGCCCGCGCCGTGCGCCAACGTGACCATCGTTTCCTTTTCCATCAATTCCACTCTCCGTATTGATAATAAGCAGCACAATTCCCTTCGCTCGAAACCATACAGGCTCCGACCGGGTCCTCCGGCGTGCAGATCTTGCCGAACAGCGGACAATCCGTGGGGCGAATCTCCCCGCGCAGCACCTCGCCGCAGCGGCAGACCGGATTGCCCTTCCCGTCCATCGAAGGGATCTCGAATTTCTTCCTCGCATCGTAAGACGCATACGCCTCCCGAAGCTTGAGCCCGGATCCCGGAATCATACCGAGACCGCGCCACTCCGTATCGCAGGCTTCCATCACTTGGCCGATGACGGCCATCGCCGAAGGATTTCCTTCCGGACGAACGACGCGCGGATAACAATTTTCAAAGAACGGCTTCCCCTGCTTCGCCCTCGTCACGATGACGGCGAGCGCGAGAAGGAGCTCTTCGGCCGTAAATCCGGCGATGACCCCGGAAATGCCCTCTTCGAGCAGCTTCTTTCCGTCTCGCTCTCCCGTGATGACCGAAACATGTCCCGGATAGAGGAAGGCATCCGCACTGTCCTTCAGAGCTTCATAGGCATTCGGCATCGTCTTGTTCGCGACAAGGAGGGAGAAGTTCGTGATGCCCTTCTCCTCCGCCTCGAGCACCGCCATGCATTCGCCCGGCACCGTGGTTTCAAATCCGACCGAAAGGAAGACGACTTCCTTCTCCGGATCCTCCTCCGCCAAGCGAAGCGCATCCTGCGGCGAATAGACGAGGCGCACATCCGCACCCTCTGCCCTCGCGCGGGCGAGCGAGCTCTTCGATCCCGGTACACGCACGAGATCTCCGAAGGTGCAGATCATGCAGCCCTTCTCCAGCGCCAGATAAATCGCTTCATCGATATAAGAAACCGGCGTCACGCAGACCGGACATCCCGGTCCCGCAATCAGCTCGATATTCTCCGGCAAAATCTTCCGGATGCCGAGGCGAAAGATCTCATGCGTATGCGTACCGCACACCTCCATGATTCGAATCTTCGGCCCGTCATAACCGCGCACAATCTCAAGCGCGCGCTTCGTTATATCATTCATGACTACCCTTCCAGCAGGCGAATGAGATCCTCGCCTTCCTTTTCATCATCACTCGTAATCTTCGCAATCGCTGTTCCGGCATGGACCATGACATAATCGCCCGGTTCCAGCTCCTCGAGCAACTCCGCCGAGATCTCTCTCTTCGCACCCGAAACGTCGATGAGCGCACGACCGTCCTTGACTCGAATGACCTTTGCCGATAATCCGACGCACATAAGCATCTCCTTTCTAAGAAGGATCTCTCAAATCCTTCCATGCATACATTCCGTAAACTGCCTGACCGAGCGCGATGCCGCCGTCATTCGGAGGCACCAGATGATGTCTCAAGACCGCAAGACCGCGGACTTCGAGCTCCTTCTCGGTCCGCTCCAGCAGCAAGGTATTCTGATAAACGCCTCCCGTCAGTGCGACCTTTCGCACGCCGAGCCGGGTCGCCGCCTCAGCAGCCGCATCGGCCAGCATAAGAGCAAGCGCAGCATGGAATAACCATGCGAGAGACGAGGCATCCTCTCCGCGAAGCCTGCGGTCGATCAATTCCTTCACGAGAAGATCGGTCCGCAGCACGGCCGGACTTTCTTCCCCGAGCACCTCTTCCGTCCGCGGCACCAGAGGTTCTTCCGCAGATACGTCATCCGCTGTCTGCAGCTCTGCCAAAAATCCTTCCTCATCGAGCGGATGGAAGGATGCTTCGCCCGGACGTTTCGCATAAGCTTCGGCTGCAAATTGCAGTGCCATGGCCGCCTCGCCTTCAAAGGTCGAGGAACGGCGCAGACCGAGAATGGCGCTCACGGCATCGAAGAGGCGCCCCGCACTCGTCGAACGGACCGAAGAGATGCCTCGCTCCTTCATCCGCTGAAAGAGCGCCGCCGTTCCTTCCGATGTGATGCCGAGTGCCTGAACGACCTCCTCGGCACGATCGCCGTATAAGTCATTGATAAGATCCACGGCGATGCGCCACCCCTCCTTCGCCGAGAGGTCGCCGCCTATCTGCGTGAAAGGCTTCAAATGAGCACAGCGCTTAAAGCTGCGATAATCGGCTGCGAGAATCTCTCCGCCCCAGATGGTTCCGTCCTCGCCGTATCCCGTTCCGTCGAGCGCGATGCCGAGGACCTTCTCCTCCGGCGAAATATCATTCTCCGCCATGCAGGCGAGGACATGCGCATAATGGTGCTGAATGCGCAGAATCGGTATCTCCTGTTCCTCGGCAAGCTCTCCGGAGAAATACCGAGGATGAAGGTCGGCGACGACCAGTTCCGGTTCGATGCGGAGGAGCTCCTCCATTCGGCCGAGGGAGCTTCGTGCCGCATCCAGGGTCCGCGGGTCGGCCATGTCGCCGATATAAGGCGAGAGATAGAAGAGTTCATTCTTCGCTAAGCAGAAGCTGTTCTTGAGGTCGGCACCGATCCCGAGGACGCGGCCTTCCGTCCGCTCCGTCATCATGAAGGGGAGCGGAGCATATCCGCGCGAGCGCCGGATCATGTACGGCTCTCCGCGATAGAGGTCGACGACGGAGTCATCGGCGCGGATCAGGATATCGCGGTTATGGGAGAGGATGAGGTCGACGAAGGGAGCGAGCTCGCGCGCCGCGTCCTCGTCCGTCCGGCAAATCGGCGCCCCGGAGACATTGCCGCTCGTCATTACGAGCGCATTCGTTCCGAGGTCGAAGCCGTCATTATAATCGAAAAGCAAGAGCTGAAGCGGCGCATACGGAAGCATGACGCCGAGATTCGGATTCTCCCGCGTGACAGAAGGTGCGATACCATTCGGATTCCTTTTCGGAAGGAGAAGAATCGGATGCTGCGGTCCGTCAAGGAGCTTCTCTTCCTTCTCGCCGAGCTCGCAGGCTTCATGAGCGGCCGCGAGGTCCCGAAACATCACGGCGAGCGGCTTTTCCGGGCGCCCCTTTCTCCGACGGAGCTCGCGTACGGCTTCCTCATTCTTCGCATCGCAGGCGATATGAAAGCCGCCGATGCCCTTGACAGCGACGATGCCGCCGTCATGAAGCGTCTTTCGCACCTTCATGATGGCATCGCGTCCGCGTTCCTCACGGCCGAGGAGATAGACCTCCGGTCCACATTCATTGCAGCATACCGGCTGCGCATGATAACGCCTTGTCGCCGGATCTGTATATTCCGCTTCGCAGTCCGGACACATCGGGAATTTCTTCATGCTCGTCCGCTCGCGGTCATACGGCATCGCGTCGAGAATGGTGAGGCGCGGTCCGCAGGCGGTGCAGTTGATAAAGGGATGCATATAACGTCGGTCGTTCGGATCGAAGAACTCCTTCCTGCACCTCGAGCAGATGGCGATGTCGGGCGAAACAAAGATGTCTCCCTCTTCTTCTTCGCTCTCGAGAATATTGAACGAAGAAGCTGTCCTGTGCTCAGTCTCATGCACCTCCACTTTCAGGATGGCCGAACGCTCCGGCGCCTCATCCTGAAGCGCCCGAAGGAACTGCTTCATCGCTGTTTCCGAAGCCTGCGCATAGATTTCGACATAGGAGCCCTTGTTCGCGACCGTTCCCGTAATACCGAAGCGATCCGCCGTCAGCTTCACGAAGGGACGAAAGCCGACGCCCTGAACGATGCCGTAAACGGCAATGCGTCTTCTTATCATCGAAGCCATACGTCCCTCCTTTCCTGCTTCAGTCCTTAAACAGTCAATAAATATATATCGGTCAACCAATCGTCTTAAGTAATTCTCTCATAGGCCTTACAGCGCATCTCGCAGCCCGCCGGAAACGGCGAAATGCGGAATAGCGAGATAATCCCCGCAATAACTCTTCAGCGGACGCTCGAGCGACGCATCGCCGATGATGAGATCAAATCCTTGATCCTCGGCCGCTCTCACCCATGCCTCTTCCTGATCGAAATGAAGATCCTGCGACGCCTTCAGCGAGCGGATCTCCCGGAACCACGTGCCGACCGTCATATTCTCCTCCGGCACGCCGTTCGCTACGAGCAGCTTTCGTATCTCAATGCCCTCGACCTGCTGCGCCGCGATAAGGATATGCTTCTCCGAGAGATGCTCTGCGCCGAGCAGGCGCTCTTTCACCGCCTCCGAAAGGAACGGGAAGCGGATCTCATAAGGCGTCCCGAAGCGCTTTTCTAAGTACTTCGCCGCCCGAAGACCGGACGGCGAGGCGACGAAGTTTTTCTCGGCTTCCCCGGCCCTCCGGTAATCCTCAAGCGTTGCTCCGCCTCCGTAAAGACGGATTTCTTCATATCCTTCCTTCGCCAGCTCCTGCCGCGCGATTTCCCTTCCGTCCGCATAGGAATGATCGAGCGGCGTCGCACCGAGCACGCCGGCCACGCCCCTTCTCGGCTTCACCCCTTCGTCCGCGGAAAAGGCCTTGAAGAGCGCTTCATAGGCCGCTTCTTCTCCGGCATCATAGAGCTCCGTCCCGGTGCATTCCGCATAGACGGCCGGAATCCCGCACGTCTTCTCCGTCAGGCGCGCCAGCGCATGAAGGTCCGTCCCGATGACGGCCGGTACCGGCGTCCCGATCAGGGCGACAAAGGAGGCTCCGAGGTGGGAGGATGCCTTGCCGATCTTCTCCACGAGGAGGCGGTCCCTTCCGAGAATGGCATCCATGTCGCGAAGGCCGGCGCTGAAGAGGCGGTCCTTCTCCATAAACCAGCGCGGCTCATCAAAGCCGCAGATGTTGCCGGTGCAGCCGCCCGCGTCGCAAATGATCGTCATGCCGCCGAGTCCGTAGAAGACAGCCGAAGCTCCCGACTGATCCGGTGCGAACGGCGAAAGATATTTGAGCAATCCTCTCATGCGCGCACCTCCGTTTCCAGGGCTTCCGAGAGCACCTTCGCTAATCCCTCGAGCCCGCGGAAGCCGAGCGGCTTATGTTCTTCATTCCATAAGACATGGCGGCTCTCCGGATGATAATAAGCCGCATCCTGTCCGATCGTCACATCCGCATGAACCTCACCGCAGGCATAATGATACATGGTCGGTGAAAGATTCGAATAGATCCTCGTCTCCGGGGAATGCTCCGCCAAGTGTTCGATGTACACGCGGTCCTCCTCCGTCACCGTGCCGTAAATGGCGCTGACATTCCAGCCGAAGCGGACGAAAGCCCAGGCTGTCTCAAAAGGACTGCCGTTCATCCACTCTCCGACCGCAAGCGACACCTCCGGGTGCTTCGTGATCAGGGCATCTACGGCCGCTTCGGCACGAGCTTCCTCCTCCGTGATATCGAAACGAATCCCGAGCGCGCTTCCGAGAAGTTCATATTGCTTCCTGATCTTATCCGGCTGATAGAGACGCCGGAAGGTCAGATAAGGAATGCCCAGTCGGCGATGCATATCCTCCGCGGCCGGAAGGGCTTCCGGATTGATGACCAGATTGAAATTCGCCTCCGACATCGCGAGGAATTCTTCATAAGTCCGGCACGAACCGAGCTCTCGTAACGTGCGTATCCCGTGCTTCGAGAGAAGCGTGCGAATTTCGGTCTCCTCCGCCAGCGAGGCAAATTCGCCGATCAAATTCACGGCATCCGCCCGGCGCGTTCTCTTCTCGAGAAGACTGTATATCGACCGCTGCACCGAAACCATCGGCGGCTCCTTTCCCTCTCTCGTCAGCGCATACATGGTCGATGGAATGACCGGCACCCCGGCTGCTTCGCTCGCCTTGCGGCATACTCTCTCCATATCCGTGCCGAGCAGCGCATCCACGCAGGTCGTGCAGATAATGACAACGCTCGGCGGCGTCTCCGTCGACCCGCAGATCTCCCGGACCGCATCCGAAATCCGCGAAAGGTGGCGTCCCGTCACAATATCCGTCTCATCCTGGAGGAGATAGAAGCAGCGATCACGGTACTCGGGACTGCTGAGCGCCGCCGTATTCCTGCCGCAGCAAGCCGGCGCAACCAGAAGAAGCACCGAGCCCGGCACGGCGAGCGAGGCACGCTTCACTCCGTATCCCTCGGCTCCCGGTGAATGATAAGAGAGCGTCGCCGGCGAACTGTAGATAAGATTCTTTAATGAAACCAGCTCCTCCGGGACCTCTGTCCCGATGCGCCCTGCCAGCTCCTTCGCTGTCACATAATAAGCGGCGGCAGCGGGAGCTGCTTGCTGTTCTTGATGATCGATTTCTCTTTGATTCCTTCCCTGATTCGTGATCAAAGGATCCCCCTATTCCTGCGAATCGTCCCAAAGTCGCTTCGCCAGATCAAGATAGAGCTTGCTGATCGGAAGCTCAGCGTCACCTTCCACGACCGTCTTCCCGAGCTCTTCATAATGAATGATTTCCTCGCTTCGCGGAATGTCGGCGAGGAGCGGAATGCCTTGATTCTCGCAGAAGGCGCGTACCTTCTCCTCTTCCTGTGCGACATTCCGGCGGTTCAGGATCACGCCGGCCACGGTCGCATATTCGCGGTCTTCGAAGTTGCGAACAGCCTCCGTGATATTCCCTGCGGCGTAGAGAGCCATTTTCTCGCCCGAGGTAACAATCAGGACCTTCTCCGCATATCCTTCCCGGATCGGCGCCGCAAAGCCGCCGCAGACGACGTCACCGAGGACATCATAGAGAACGACGTCCGGCTGATACGTCTCGAGGAGCTCCAGGTCCTCGAGCAACCGGAAGGTCGTGATGATTCCGCGTCCCGCGCAGCCGAGGCCCGGCGTCGGCCCGCCCGTCTCAATGCAGAGAACGTTTCCGAAGCCGACCCCGGCGATCTCTTCGATACTCTCCGGCTCCTTCTCATGCTCCCTGATATAATTCATGACCGGAAGGAGCGGCTCTCCTCCGAGCAGATTGATTGTCGAATCAGCCTTCGGGTCACAGCCTATCTGAATGACGCGCTTCCCGAGAAGAGAAAATGCAGCGGAAAGATTCGCCGTCGTCGTCGATTTCCCGATGCCGCCCTTTCCGTAAACCGCTAATTTAAGCATGATAATCTCTCCTCCTTCATCGAAATCATTTCGTATCTTCGATTTTGAATATAGACTAATTTTATCATATTTGGGTAAGTTCCTTCACGGAAATCGGATTATCTTTAAAATAACACAAAGCCGCCGCCTGCGGCGTTTTCCGCGAGAAGCGAAAAAAGGCTCCGCAGAATGCTCTGCGAAGCCTCCTTCCGACCATCCGATGTTTGACCGGATGGATTCATGATTCTTTCATTCCGAAACAGTTTAACCGATCGATCTGCGAAGAGCTTTGACCTCATCAAACTCCTTCTCGACTTCCTCTCCCGGGCCGCCGGTCGCAAGGCTGACGACAACGATGAAGAGCAAGCTGATGATGAATGCCGGGAGGAGCTCATAGATCTCAAAGATTCCGCCGAGCGGAGCAAGCAGGAACTTCCATACGAAGATCATAATGCCGCCGCTGAGGACGCCGGCAATCGCGCCCTTGAGATTCGTCTTCTTCCAGAAGAGTGCGCAGAGCATCAACGGGCCGAAGGATGCGCCGAAGCCGCCCCAAGCGAAGGATACGATGCGGAAGATGGAGCTGTCCGGATTCCAAGCGAAGATGACGCCGAGAATCGTGATGAGGACGACGGTTGCTCTTGCAACGAGGATGCCTTTCTCATGCGACATATCCTTCATGAAGAAACGATGGATCAGGTTCTCAGATACGCTGGAGGCTGCGGCGAGCATCTGGCCCGAAGCCGTGGACATCGTAGCAGCGAGGATACCGGAGAGGATGAGGCCGCTGATAATTGCAAAAAGCGGGCCCATCTTCGAAATCGCTTCCGAAATATAGATGATGATGCGCTCGGCATCGAAATTCGCATCGGCGAGAAGGTTGAACTTCTTCGCAACGGTATAACCAAAGACACCGATCGTGACGGCGCAGCCCATGGAGATAACAACCCAGATGCTGCCGACGCGGCGGGAGATCTTAATCTTCTCCTTATCTTCAATAGCCATAAAGCGCAGCAGAATGTGCGGCATGCCGAAATATCCGAGACCCCAAGCGAACTTCGAAGCGATCGTCAGCGGCGAATAGGAGCCGTCCGGCGCATTCAGGGAATAATATCCCGGAACGGCATCGTCGGCAGCCTGTACCGCGCCGCTCCAGCCGCCTGCGGCGGAGATGCAATACCAAAGGACAAGGACAAGAGCGATCGTCATGATGATGGCCTGTACGAAGTCCGTGAAGGACGATGCGAGGAATCCGCCGAGAACGGTATAGAGCGCAATGACGAGTGCGCCGATAATCATAACCGTGTGATAGTCGACATCAAAGAGCGTATTGAAGAGCTTGCCGACCGAAGCAAATCCCGAAGCCGTATACGGTACGAAGAAGATGACGATGATGATCGCGCTGATGGCGAGGAGCGCGCCGCCCTTCTCGTGGAAACGATTCGAGAAGAAGTCCGGAATCGTATTCGCATGAATGTGCTCCGAATAAACACGAAGCGGCTTCGCGGTGACCAGCCAGTTGAGATACGTACCGACGGCAAGGCCGGCTGCCGTCCAGAAGGCCTCCGCAAAGGTTCCGCCGCCGCCGATGATACCGAAGAGCGCAACGCCCGGAAGTCCCATCAGGAGCCAGCTGCTCATGTCGGATGCCTCTGCGCTCATAGCAGTGACAAGCGGTCCGAGCTGTCTTCCTCCGAGATAATAGACATCGGTGGAGCTGTTCTTCTTCGATACAACAACACCGATCAGAATCATGCCGATCATGTAGACGGCAATCGTACCGACAATCAGTCCTGTCGTCAACGTTGTTAATTGCATAACCTTTCATGCCGATTCACAGAAGCAAAACCGGTATAACCTCCTTACTCTCTTAACAAAGAAATTTTCTTGTCACAGACGGCTTCCGTGGAGATGCTCTTCCCGGACTTTCGAGAAGAATCTTCATCTTTGACACATTTTCGACAATCCATATTATAGCGCGACCGCCTGTGATTGTCAACATCAAAACTGCATCGTGTTGTCACTTTTGAAATAATTTCGTGCCCAAAATTTTAAACATGCAAAAAAGAGGAACGGCCGTGCCGTTCCTCTTACTCTCCATATCTTTATTATTTTTCTGTATTAATAGCTGAGATTGGTTTTCGATCGATATTCCCGAAGCCTCATTTCATACGCCCGGTAAGCCGTTTCGCTGAATGGGATCTCCGCTTTCGGGGCGCCGAGCTCTTCAGCGAGCGCTTTGCAGAACGGCGGATTCAAGATGAGGAGCGGTCCGACGAGATACGTTGCCATGAAATTCTTCTCATGGACGCCCTCTTCCTTGATCTCCGGATGGAAGCCCGGACCCTTCTCCGTGAGAAAGAGCGGACAAACGTCCCCGTCATAATAGCTGTGGCCGAATTGACAGTGGAAGCCGGTGACGTCTATATCGCCGTATTTCCCGACATAAAGTGAATTATAACGGCGCAGGATGTCGCGTTCCGAATGATAAGGGAAGATGCCCAGCGCCGGAATCGTGCGAAGCGCCTTCTTCCCGTCAAATTCGCGAATCTCCGTACCGAAGACCTCAAGCGCATTCCCCGTAATGAGGAAATGCTGTCCGGATTCGATACATCCCTTGATATCCTCCGTATACGGACGAAGCTCCTCAATCATGAGCTCCTGCCCCTCCTCTGTCAGCGTGCCGCGATAAATGAGGTCAACCGCACCCTCCGTGAGGAATCGCGGCTTTTCGCCGAGATGCGTCTCGATCACTTCCGCCTCCCCGGCTGTACGCGACAGGAAGTCGATGTTGGCCGCATCGCCGTACAGCGTCGTCAGCTCCGGATAGAGGATTTCGATCTTAAGCATGATTCTCCTCCTCTCTCTCGAGCGCCTCGAGGCGTTCCAGAATCTGCTTTCTCACCTTCGGTGCCGGCGTGCGCGGATCCGTGCCGTAGAGCAGATAAATATTCTGTCCCGCGGAAAAGTCGACCTCGTCGACACCCGTGAGCGGATCTTCGACATATGCGATGCGTTCCTTCGGAACACCGGCCATCTGCAGGCGAAGCTTATAATCCATACCGCGGTTTCCCGTGGTGATGACCTTCTTGATGCTCGGATCAGTGAGCAACTCGAAATCGCAATCGTAAAGCCAGCAGACATTCTCAGACCACTTGACATCATCATCGAAATTATTGGAATAGAAGAGGATCTGCTTCTCGCCCGGATGGCTGCAGATGATCTCGAAGACTCTCGAAACGGCATACGCATTCCGGTCCTTGGCCAGCATGGCGCGGAAGGTCACGCCCGCCTTTGTCACGGCCGAGAGCCTGCTCGCCGTAATGCGAATCGAGGATACCGCCTTCTGTATCTCCTCCTCGGAATATCCGAGCGTCGAGAGCACGGCAACCAGCGTCAATTCATTATAAATATTGACTAAGCTGCTGTCGAGAAGCGGATATACGGTACTCCTTCCGTCATGAAGGACTTCAAAGGTCCCCTTCTCGGCATCGATATGCGTGCCTTCGAAATCATAATCCGGCGAATGAAAATTGCAGGAAACGCAGCGTGCGCGGCCGATATTGCTGTATCTGTTGTAATCATAGACGAGGCGGCCGTGACAATGCGGACAGAAGCGCATATCATCGATCAAATTCGTGCAGGCCTTCTTATCGCTCGGAAGCGGTCCGATGCCGAAATAAGTATGCTCGTTATCCTTGCAGAGAAAAGCCGAGAGCAGATCGTCCGCATTCAGGACGAGCTTCGTCTTCGCCGGGATCGATCGCTCCAGAATGCCTGCAATGAAGGCCGGATGAGCATTGCGCATGACAGAGTCGCGCGAGAGATTCGTGACGACCAGAATGTCCGGCTGCACGTACGGGAAGATGATCCTTGAAGCGCGTTCATCCACCTCGAGGACGGCCGTATCGTACGGCTGCCGGTTCGTCATTGTCACGCTGTTCGCGAGAAGTGTCGCGATGCCGGTCTGGATATTCGCGCCGGCACTGTTATTCAGAACCTCCCTGCCAAACGAACGAAGCGCATCGCAGATCAAATTCGAGGTGGTCGTCTTGCCGTTCGTGCCGGTGACGCCGATGATGAACTTCGGCTTCGAAACATAATGAAGAAACTGCGGACAAATTCTCAGCGCGACAATGCCCGGAAAATTCGTCCCGTTATGACGCGTGATGCGAAGTGCCAGGGTGGCGACCTTCGCCATGAACAGTGCAAAGAGGAATCGCACCTTGCCCATATCGTTCTCCTCCTACAGGACGTTCTTCAAGCTCGGAACGAGGCGGAAGAGGTCCGGAAGGATGCCCTCCTTGCCCTCCTGCTGTCCCGGAAGCTGCATATAATCATAAGCCGTATAATCGTTGCCTTCGACGATCACCGGTCCGCGGTCCGTGACTGCGACGTCCCAGCCGACATAACGCATCTTCGGAATGAGCGCCGCCGCGCGGAGAATCATCTCCTTCGCTTCCTCGAAAAGCGGTACTTCGAAGCCGATCAGCAGATAACCGGTATTCGGATGCTCGGTATAGAAATCGTCCGTCGTCGTATCACCGCTGTGGAACGGGAACTTAATCGTACCCGTTTCGAGATCGATCGGCGCGTGAAGGCCGCGAACATCGACGAAACGGCCGTCGCGGCCGAACTTTTGCGCAGCGAAGAAAAGCTGCGGCTTTCCTTCATCATCGATGACCGTGATCATACGCATCGTGTTGAGCGAGAGCGGATAAACCTCGCGAATCTTCTCGTGGTTGACAATATACTCCTCAACGACCGTAAATTCCTTCTTCTTGATGTAATCATAGAAGGCATCGGAATCGGCGAAATCCTCCATCGTCAGAATCTCCGCATCCGTGCCGCAGGTGAGGTCCTTCTTGCCGAAGCCCTTCTTGTTGTCGCGATAGAAGCGGGCCGCCTCCTCGCGGGTGCAGTTCTTCGCATCGAGGAAATCACGGGCGACGAACTCCCGGAAGACCTCGTCGAAACGGCTCTTGTCATCGAAGATAGAGGCCGCGTCGCGGTCATTCATGTATTCCATGAGCTTCTTGCTCTTCATGCGCGTCATATAGGTCGCACGGTACGGATCCGTGAGTTCATAGAAGTGATATGTGATGTAGTCGTGATAACCGCTGCCGAAACGACGTGCGCAGTGAACCATGTCGAGAGCGATGGAGAGACGGTTCTTGCCCGTTCTCTCATGGATCTCGTCGACGAATTCCTTCATCAATCCGAGGCTCATGTTCCTTACGACACGAAGCTTATAAGCAAGTCTGTTTTCCATAATGGTCATTCTGCCTTTCCGGGTCTCTGTCTGAGTTCCTGTTTCTCAAAATTCAATACTGGTTATTATATCATACGGTCGATTTCAATGACAACACGAGGGTCTCTTCCGCCTCGCGAAAAAGCGTCTCGGGTGTCCCGTCATTATGAAAGACCCGATCCGCACGCTTCATTTTCTCCTCTTCCGGAAGCTGAGCATCCAGAATGCGAAGGACCTCTTCCCTCGTCCTTCCGTCGCGCTTCATGACGCGGCCGATTCTCGTCTCACGGTCCGCCGTAATCAGCCAGACCTCATCATAATGCTTTTCCATGCCCTGCTCGAAGAGAAGCGGTGCAGCGAGGAAGGCTGCCGGTTCGCCGCGCTCCTCCGCCGCCCGAAGCTGCTTCTCGCTCTCCTCGAAGATGATCCTTCGCTGGATCTCCTCGAGATCTCTCCGCTTCTCCGCATCTTGATAAACGATAGCAGCCATTTTCTTTCGGTCCATGCTTCCGTCCGGTGCGAGAACCTCCTCGCCAAAGCGGCTCCGAATCAAAGGAATGGCCTTCCCGCCCGGCGCCGTGATTGCATGCGCAATGACATCCGTATCGACAACGGTATACTTCTCTGCCAGATAATCGGTGAGAAGCGTCTTCCCGGTTCCGATGCCGCCGGTGACAGCAATTCGTTTCATCCTGCCTCCTTCCGCATGACGGCTGCCGAAGCGATAAGCCGCATGCTTCGCCTTATTTGAGGTCGTACAGCGTCGCTCCTTCGTTGATTTCGACCGGAAGCTGAACGGCCAGGGATACGGCATGCTCCATGCCTTCCCGGAGAATGGTCTTGACCGTCTCCGCCTCTTCTTCTCTCGCCTCGATGATGAGTTCGTCGTGGATTTGAAGGATGAGCTTCGAGCGAAGCCCCTGCTCCTCCAATGCCTTCCCGACCCGGATCATCGCGAGCTTCATGATGTCGGCCGCGCTTCCCTGAATCGGCGTATTCATCGCCAATCGCTGCGCCAGCTGCCGCTCATTATAACGCGAGGAACGGAATTCAGGAATTTGACGGATGCGTCCCATCAGCGTTCGAACCTCCAGGTTCTCCTTACCTTCCTCAATCAAGCCGTCCAGATATTCCTTGACCTTCGGATGCTTCTCGAAATAATCGTGGATATATCGATCGGCTTCACCGACGGAGATATGGAGATCCTCACTGAGACCGAAGGCGCTCATGCCGTAGATGATACCGAAATTGATGGCTTTCGCGCGGCTTCGGTCGAGCGGCGTGACTTCATCAAAAGGAATGCCGAAGACCCTCGATGCCGTACGGCGGTGAATATCCTCCCCTTTCCGGAAGGATTCAATCAAAGCTTCGTCGCCCGAAAGCGCCGCGAGAATGCGAAGCTCGATCTGCGAATAATCCGCCCCGATGAAGATGCATCCGTCCGCCGCCACGAAGGCCTTGCGGATGCCCCGTCCGAACCGGTCGCGAATCGGAATGTTCTGAAGATTCGGCTCCGTACACGAGAGACGCCCCGTCGCCGCCACCGTCTGGTTGAAGTGCGGATGAATGCGTCCGTCCTCCGCCACAAGCAACTTCAGTCCGTCGATATAGGTGCTCTTGAGCTTGGCATATTTGCGATATTCCAGGACATCGGCTGCGATCGGATAAGCATCCTTCAGGCGGTCCAGAATATCCTGCGCCGTCGAATAAGAAGACGTCTTCTTCCCCTTCGGATACGGGATACCGAGATCCTCAAAGAGCACAACACCGAGCTGCTTCGGCGAGAGGATGTTGAACTTCTTCCCTGCCTCCTCATAAATATTCTCTTCCAGTTCCTTAAGTCGGGCATCGATGGCTTCTCGCGATTCGGTCAAAAGCTCCGGGCGAAAAGCGACGCCGTCGCGCTCCATATGAACCATGAGTGAGATGAGCGGCTTCTCGCAGGTCTCATAAACCTCCGTCAAACCAAGCGCTTCGAGGCGCTCCTCCTGTCCGTGATAAGAAGCTGCCAGAATGCGCAGGCGCTTCATGATCTCCTCGCGGTCCTCTTCCTCCGGGATGAGCGAGGTCTGAGCCTTCTTCTTGCCCTTCTCGTCGTCCTCAATGGTCATCTCGGCATAGACGCGGCCGAGGCGCGAAAGCGGATATTTCGAGCGATTCGGATCGATGAGATATTCGGCAACCTCCGTATCATGAAGGACAGGAAGAAGCGGCAGATCGTAAGCAGCCAGCGTATAAAGCGCACTGCGAAGGCTGTGACCGATCAGCGGGCGGCCGCTCTCGCTAAGCGGCTGCAGCGCTTCCTTCTCCTCGCCGAAGCAGAGGGTCTTCACTGCATAGAGACCCTCTTTTTCCGCCATCACACGGACGGAAGAAACGGCCGGACTCGAGAGATGGTCGTTGTTCGTCACCATATCGAGGACGATCGGCTCGTCCGCAGTCTTCGCGAAGAAGTCCTCCCACGAGATTTCTTTGAGCGGTTTCAGGTCCTTCGCTTCGTCCTTCCTGCCGCCCTTCCCGAGCTTCTCGAGGAAGGAGCGAAATTCAAGCCTGCGATAGATATCGACCAAGCGTTCCTCATCCGGATGCGCATATTCCATGCGGTCGAAGGAGAAGTCGATCGGTGCTTCGCGGTCGATGGTCGCCAGGAAGCGCGTCATGCGGGCCTGCTCCTCCTCAGCGCGGATATTTTCGCCGAGCTTACCCTTGATTTCGTCCTTGTGCTCATAAATGCCGTCCAGCGAGCCATATGTCACGAGGAGCTGCGTCCCCTTCTTGAGACCGATTCCGGTCACGCCCTTGAGATTATCGGAGCTGTCGCCCATGAGCGCCTTGAGATCGACAAACTGTGCCGGGCGGATACCGTACTCCTCCAAGAAGCTTTCCGGGGTATACGTGACAAGGTCCGTCACGCCCTTCTTCGTCAGAACCACGTGCGTATTCTCACCGATCAGCTGAAGGGCATCTTTATCGCTCGTGAAGATGAAGGTTTCCATGCCCTCCTCCTCCGCGGCCTTCGAAACCGTTCCCAGCAGATCATCCGCCTCATAGCGGTCGAGCTCCAGAATCTCGATGTCCATCGCCTCGAGGACCTCGTGAAGCAGCGGGAACTGCGCGAGCAGCTCAACCGGCGTCTTTCGGCGTCCCGCCTTATATTCCGCATAAACCTCATGACGAAACGTGCCGCCCTTCTTATCAAAGCAGACAGCCATACGCTCCGGCGCATATTCCTTCCGGATGCGCTCCAGCATATTCAGGAATCCGAAAACACCCTGCGTGAAGGTCCCGTCCTTCGTCACCATCGGCTGCATCGCATAGAATGCACGAAACAGCAGGCTGTTGCCGTCGATCAATACGAGTTTCATTCAAACTCCTTTCTTTAGAGAAAAGCGACGCAGCGGAGCTGCGTCGCGCTTTTTATGGACTTATTGACGAGATTTCGTGCGGAACGAGGATGCGGAAGGAAGCCCGTAAGCATCCTCTGCCGACAGCGCTGCATCGATGACGGCATATTGCATCATATCCGTTGCGAGTGCGGCAAAAGCATCGAAATGGACGTCGACTTCGCCGGTGCACATGACGAAGATCGTATCGCCGTCGAGCGAACTGTGAACCGGCTTGATGGCGCGTGCATATCCGTCATGAAGGATGGATGCCAGCTTGTTCGCCTGCGGCTTCGTCAAGCGTGCGTTCGTGAGCAGGACGGAGATGGTCGTATTCAGCGAATGGCCGGTCTCCTCCGGCGGTTCCGGCATCGGTTCGTCCTCATAGGTGACCGGTGCGGTCTGAACCGTCGCATCAAGACGGGACATCGCATCGGCCTCCGCCGGCTCTTCAGCCGGAGAATGCTCTTCATAGAATTGCAATTCTTCTTCATTGATGGCCATGATGTCATCAAGAATGCGGTCCTGTTCATCGTGACCGACCAGATTCTCTTCATCGATGCCGAGATCCTTCCAGTCCTTCTCATCGAAGAAGTATTCCGCTGCATCGTCTTCTTCCGGCTCGTCCTGCGGTGCTTCCTGCGCGGCCGGTCCTGTTGCATCTTCGGCCGACTGAACTGCTTCTTCTGCAGAAGTCGTAACCTCTTCCGAAGATACCGAAGTCTCTTCCATCGGAACCGAAGGCTCTTCCTCGGCAAGCGGCTGCATCTCTTCCTCCGTCACCGGTGCATTTCCCTCCTCGGAAAGCTTCTTCTCAAAGAGGGAGCGAAGAATACGCGTCTCACCGCGGAACGGATTGATGATATCCGGCTGCTGCGGTCTTCCGATATCCTCCGTCGTAATATGATTCTTCAAGGTCGAAATCGTTCCCTTGATCCAGTTCTTATCCTGTGAAAGAAGTCCGGCGATGAGGCTGTTTCTTCCGTCATAGACATCGCCGAAGGCATTGACCGCCGCAATGGCTCCGACCTCCAGCTTGCCGTCCGAGCAGGCGAAGGTGCCGAGTCCGGTCTTCATCGCACGGTCCATGCCGTAGAATTTACCGACCGAAGCACCGGTGCCGGCTCCGTGATTGCCGTTTTGAAAAACACCTTTATACGCATTCTCGCAAGCTTCTCGGCCCATTTCCACGTCCGGTCTCACATCGCTTCTTCCGACCTCGAGGTCATAAAGCGACGCCTGGCAGACGATCGGCACATGAAGATGGCCCATTGGGAAACCGATACCTCGCTCTTCAAGGCCTCGCATGACGCCGGAGCCCGCTTCGAGTCCGAAGGCGCTGCCTCCGCTGAGGACGACAGCATGGATCTTATCGACCGTATTCTCCGACCGCAGAAGATCCGTTTCCCTTGTCGCCGGTCCGCCTCCGCGTACATCGACGCCGGCCACGGCACCCTGCTCCGCAATGACGACCGTACAACCGGTGGCGGCCTCCGCATCCTCGGCGTTGCCGATCAAGAAGGTCTTCATTTGAGAAATGTCGATTTTTTTGAAGCTCATAACTCTTCCTCCGAGACATTAATTTGTATCCTTCACGCCTGCCCTCAGCAATACAGCCTCGCCGATCCTTTTCTTAAGACAGGACGCATCACATCATTCCGAATGCGATCAGAAAAGATATCGCAACACCGGTAATCCCCTCGCCCCCGAGGAATCCGGAAGCGATAATCGTTCCCTTCTCCTCCGATTCGGCACGGAAACGGCCGACAAGCCAGCGGAGAAGTCCGCCGAGCGCAGCCGTCAAAGACATATAAGACGGGAGATAGACTCCGAGTCCGAGCGTCATGACCGGAAATCCGATCATATAGAGAATCGCTGCGGCAACGATACCGATGATAAAGGCCGGAAGATGGCTGATACCGCCGACCATCGAGGCCACCGTAGCCGCCTGAGCCGCCGGGAACAGTTCCCCGCCGATGGCTTCGCTGCCGTATGCGCGAAGAATCATATATAGAGCGAAGACTGCTGTCACGGAACCGATCAGTCCGCCGACCGCTTCGCCGATCCATTGATCCTTCGGCGAGGTCTTCATGATATGTCCGGCACGAAAATCGTTCATGACATCGCCGGTCAATCCCGCTGCGACCGCAACAATAGCCGCAATGTAGAAGGCTTCCGTCTCTCCGACCGATGTCAGCATGCGGACGAAGAGCAGAATCAAGATGCCGAAGATCTCCATCGGATTGATGCCCGTCTGACCGACGCATTCCGCCGACATCGCCGTGGCAAACCAGGTTCCGAGAATAACCAGAACCGATGCAGCCGGGCCGAGGTTGCAGAAATAAGTGAATGCCGCAGCCGCTACCACGGCAAGGATGATCATCCAACGTCCCGAAAGAACCGACTCCTCTCTTCTCGCAGCCGCCAACGCAATCTCCTTCGTCTTCGGCAGAATACCCTTGAGAAGAATGCCCAGTCCCGTTCCTACCATGAGTCCCACGCCGAGCGACGACTTGATTGCCGTTGCTGTTGCAAGATCATAGAATCCGAGCTTCTGCCCGAGGAAAAGAATCACGCCGTCTCCGAGAACCGCCCCGAAGAACCAGACAGCTAAGAGCGCCGGTCCCAGGATATATCCGATACCGATGAGCATCGGGGAGAAATAGAATCCGCACGAAGAGCCATATGCTCCCATCGTCTTGCTCATCACCGTCGCCGGGAACAGGGCCATTCGGTCACGAAGCCATGTGAAGACCATCGAAAAGCCCATCGTGCCGAAGAGAAGACGGGACTTCCTTCCGCCCTCGTCGCCTGCATACAGCGTCTCCGCGGCTGCCTCGCCCATCGGATAATCGAGTTCCTTCTCTTCGATGAAATACTTACGAATGAGCGCCGTGAAGATCAATCCGAGAACCGTGCCTCCGACCGAGCAGACCATCACAGCTCTGAAATTCAGACTCTCTCCGGGATGAAGGATCAAGATGCCCGGAATCGTGAACGCCAGACCGCCCGCAACCATCGCACCGGCCGACATCGCCGTGTGCGTGACATTGATCTCACCGAAGTTCGTCTGACCGAGCGACTTCAGCGAAAACATCGAAGCCAAGGCCACAAAGATAATCGGCCAAGGCAGCGAGCTCATCTTCAGCGCAATGTAAAGAGAGCTGGTGGTGATGAATATCGATCCGACGGAACCGATCACGAGGCTCCTTACGGTCAATGCCCGTCCCACCTTACGGTGTTCGTTATTCATTTGTAACTCCTCTCCGGTATAGGTCCCTTGCGGGATCCCATCCTTAAAACAATAAAACGTATTATGAGTATTATAGCATGTATGGCACGCTTTCTGCATCGTCTCTACGAAAAAAGACGGCCGAAAAGGCCGTCTTGCTCTTCATTCTGTTCGGATATTCCCTCCGCATCGCTGCGGATCTCTTTAAATCGCCCGAGATACCGTCAAGCCCTTAATTGACGCCCTATCTTCCGAAAGGGTGGGTACTTCCTGCCGCTGCTTCAGAAGTCCTCCTCGTCGAAGCTCCGCTTCCGTACGAAGGCCGGTCTTAAGCCGGCGGACTCGGAATCCCGATTAAAATGTGTAGGTTCAATTAATGATACCCAACGCGTATCCCAGGATTACTTGTATTGTAAGACGAAGATGTGCGTTCGTCAACTGCGTCTCGTCCTATTCCTCCTCCGGAAGATCGCAGTTGTAATAGACATGCTGAATGTCATCGTTATCTTCCAGCGTGTTGATCAGCTTATGGAGCGACTTGATGACGGCAGGATCGTCGACCGAGGACTCCATAGACGGAATGAACTCGACCTCCGACTCCGCGACCTCATAACCGGCTTCCTGAATACCCGTGAGAACGGCATGATAATCCGAAGCCTCCGTGCGGATCTCAAAATTATCCTCGTTAACGATCATGTCCTCGGCACCGGCCTCGAGCGCATCCATCATGACCTGATCCTCGTCCATGCCCTCTTCCTTCGCAACGAAGATAACGCCCTTGCGCGCGAACATATAGGAAACGCAGCCCGGCGTACCGAGATTGCCGCCGTTGCGGTCAAACGTCGAGCGGACAAAAGCTGCCGTACGGTTCTTGTTATCCGTCAGCGCTTCGACGATCAGAGCGACGCCGGAAGGACCGTAGCCCTCGAACATCAGCTCCTCATACGACTCGCCCTCCAGCTCGCCCGTACCCTTCTTGATCGCACGGTTGATATTATCGTTCGGCATGCCGATGGACTTCGCCTTCTCGATCGCTACACGAAGCGAGGAGTTGAATTCCGGATCGCCTCCCTCCTTCGCTGCGACGATAATCTGACGCGTGTACTTCGTGAACATCGCCGATCTTCTTGCGTCCTGTGCCGATTTTCTTCCTGCAATTGTGCCATGTCTACCCAAGGGTGGCACCTCCTTCTTCTGTATGATTAAAATCTGTTAAAACTATTTTTAGAAACATTTTTAATGATAGCACAACAAAAAGCGAGAATCAAGAAGACTTGATTCTCGCTGCTTCTTATCCGAGCGAAGTCGCCGGACGGTTCTTCTCCATATTCTTGAAGGCCGTCGCCATCATCATCTTGATACGATTCAGCTGATTGACATTCGATGCACCCGGATCGTAATCGATCGCTACGATGTTCGCATCCTTGTCATAATTGCGAAGCGCCTTGATCATACCCTTTCCGGCAACGTGGTTCGGGAGGCAGGCAAAAGGCTGGAGGCAGAGGATGTTCTTGACGCCCTGCTGAATCAAATCCACCATCTCGCCCGTGAGGAGCCATCCTTCACCGCACTGGTTGCCGACCGAAATGATCTTCTCCGCATTCCAGGCCGTATCCTCGATATACTCGTCCGGCGTGAAGCGTTTGCTCTGACGGCACGCTTCGCGCACGAATTCGCGATAATGCTCAATGATCTTGAGTGCCGCATTGTTGGCAATCATGCTTCCCCTCTTACCGGAGAGGTGACGATAGTTGAACGTCTTATTGATCATGCCGTATTCGAAGAAGTCGATCAGGCTCGGCACGACGGCCTCGCCGCCTTCGTCTTCGATGATTTGAACCAGCTCGTTATTCGCATTCGGATGGTATTTGACCAGAATCTCTCCGACAATACCGACCTTCGGCTTTTCGACCTCTTCGAGCGGGAGATTATCGAATTCCGCAACGATTTCGCGGATGTTCCGCTTGAACTCGCCCTTTCGGAAGTTCAATACATTATGAATGATGCGGTCATACCATTGATTCATGATTGCCTCCGCACTGCCCTTCACCTTCTCGTACGGACGCGTGCGGTAGAGACATTTCATCATAAGATCGCCGTAATGGATGGCGAAGACGAGTCCGATGGCCATTTTCGGCGTGATCTTGAATCCCGGATTCGATTCCAGACCGGCCATGTTAAAGGAGATGACCGGAACCTGCGGCATACCGAGATCCTTGAGCGCCTTGCGGAGCAGGGATACATAATTGCTGGCGCGGCATCCGCCTCCCGTCTGCGACATGAAGACACCGACGCGGTTGAGATCGTACTTACCCGACTTGAGCGCCGCAATGATCTGTCCCAGCGTAACGATGGTCGGATAGCAGGCATCGTTGTTGATATAACGGAGACCCTCCTCCTCTGACGTGCTCGTCGAACGCGGCAGAAGCTCGGCCGTATATCCCTCCGCCTCCAGAATCGGCTGGAGATACTGGAAATGGATCGGCGACATCTGCGGTATGAGAAGCGTGAAGCCCTTCTTCATCTCCTTCGTAAAGTAAACGCGCTCATACGATTCATTCCTGCCCTTGGCATGAATGCCTCTCTTCTCGCGCTCACTGAGCGCCGCTTTAAGTGAGCGAATACGGATTCTCGCTGCGCCGAGGTTGGAGCCCTCGTCGATCTTGAGAACCGTATAGAGCTTGTTGTTCTGCTGCAACAGCTCATCGACCTCATCCGTCGTTACGGCATCGAGACCGCAGCCAAAGGAATTCAGCTGTACGAGCTCGAGGTCATCGCGCTGACCGGCAAAGATGGCAGCCTTATATAATCTCGAGTGGTACATCCACTGGTCGAGAATGCGGATATCGCGGGCGAGATCGATGCGGCGTGCAATCGAGTCCTCCGTGAGAACGACCATGCCCTGCTCGATGATGATATTGTCGATACCGTGGTTGATCTCCGGATCCAGATGATACGGACGGCCGGAGAGGATGACGCCCTCGAGATGGTTCTTCTCCATATAATGGAGCGTTTCCTCACCAAGGCGGTTCATGTCCTCCTTGAATGCCGCAGCGCTTCGGCGGCCCGCTTCAACCGCCTTGCGAAGCTGATCCTTCGTGAAGTTCATGCGGAAGAGCGTATATTCGCGGTGATCGTCCTTGAAATCGTAAGCCTCTTTGATATTCTCCACGCTGGCGATGTCGATTTGACGCTTTCCGGAGAAGAAGAGCGCCAGCTGATCCACCATGCGCTTATCGTTATCATACGGCAGGAACGGATGATAATATTCTACCTCGTTCTCATAGAAGATTCCTGCCATATTCTTATCGATGACTTCCGGATATGTCGCGACGATCGGGCAATTGTAATGGTTCGGCGCCGTCGGATCCTCCTGCACCTCATAATTGATGCATGGATAGAAAATGCGCTTATATCCGTGCTCGACGAGCCACTTCACGTGACCGTGCACCAGCTTCGCCGGATAACATGCCGTATCGGACGAAATGGTATCCATGCCGTGCTCATACATCTTCTTCGAGCTGAACGGACTGAGCTCGACGCGGAAACCGAGTTCCGTGAAGAAGGCATGCCAGAACGGATAATCCTCATACATATTGAGAACGCGCGGAATGGCGATGACGCCGTTCGGCGCTTTATCCTCCGGAAGCGATTCCCTATCGAAAAGCAGCTTCGCCTTCTCCTTATAGAGATTCGGCAGCTCGCTCTCCTTCTTCTGAACGCCTGCGCCCTTCTCGCAGCGGTTACCCGTCACGAAATGAGATCCGTCGCTGAACGTTGAGATCGTCAGGATGCACTGGTTGCCGCAGCGATGGCAGCGGCCGTTTGTCGTCTTGACCGTGAAGGCTTCGATTTCCTCCGGCGTGAGGACGGACGACCGGTCGCCCTGCTGATATTCATTGTTCGCAACGATGGCTGCACCGAAAGCACCCATCAAGCCGGCGGCATCCGGTCGGACGACCTCTTTTCCGAGAATGAGCTCGATGCTTCGAAGGACGGCCTCATTCAGGAAGGTACCTCCCTGGACGGCGACATAATCGCCCGTCTCCTCCGTATTGCGAAGCTTAATGACCTTATAAAGCGCATTCTTGATAACCGAGTATGACAGACCGGCCGAAATATCGGCGACCGTCGCACCTTCCTTCTGCGCTTGCTTGACCTTGGAATTCATGAAGACCGTGCAGCGCGTACCGAGATCGACCGGATGCTCGGCATGAAGCGCCGCCTCGGCGAATTCCTGCACGCTCATGTTGACGGACTTCGCGAAGGTCTCAAGGAACGAACCGCAGCCCGCCGAGCAGGCCTCGTTGAGCATGATATTGTTGATCGCTCCGTCCTTGATCTTCATGCACTTCATATCCTGACCGCCGATGTCGAGGATGAACGTGACATCCGGAAGGAATTCCTCCGTCGCCTTATAATGCGCCATCGTCTCAATTTCGCCGGCATCAAAGTGAAAGGCAGCATGAATCAGCGCCTCGCCGTAGCCGGTGACGACCGCACGACCGAGATAAGCCTTCTCCGGCAGCTGATCATAAACCTCGCGCAGGATGGCGCGAACGACAGCAAGCGGGTCGCCCTCGTTGCTTTGATAATGCTCGAAGACGAGTTCCTTTTCTTTATTGATGACGACGGCCTTCGTCGTTGTCGAGCCGGCATCAACGCCGAGGAAAAGCGGTCCTTCCTGATCGGCCATCGCGGCGCGGCGGACCTTCGCTTTGGCATGACGTTCACGGAAGGCGCGGAGGTCCTCCTCATCCTTGAAGAGAGCCGGAAGATACTTCGTTCCGGCAACGGAGGACGGATCCGCCGTCTCAATACGGTGGATGAGCTCCGAAATATGCTTCCCTTCCTTCTCCTTCTTCGCGAGAAGTGCGGCACCGATGGCGACAAAGTATTTCGCATCCTCCGGGAAGAGGACTTCATCCGGCGTCAAATTCAGCGTATCGACAAAGCGGGCGCGGAGCTCCGAAAGATACTGGAGCGGACCGCCGAGGAAAGCGACCTTTCCCTTGATCGGATGGCCGCACGCAAGGCCGCTGATAATCTGATTGACAACCGCCTGGAAAATAGAAGCGGCGATATCCTCCGTACGCGCGCCGTCGTTGATGAGCGGCTGAATATCTGTCTTAGCAAATACACCGCAGCGAGATGCGATCGGATAAATCATCTTCGCACCCTTTGCGGCCTCATTCAGACCCTGCGCATCCGTCTTCAGGAGGACGGCCATCTGATCGATAAAAGCACCGGTTCCGCCGGCGCAGGTGCCGTTCATACGCTGTTCGACCGTCGAACCGAAGAAGGTGATCTTAGCATCCTCACCTCCGAGCTCAATAGCGACATCCGTCTCCGGAATCCTTTCCTCGATGGCGCGGGTGCAGGCGATGACCTCCTGCTCAAAACGGATATCGAAGAGCTTCGCGAGCGAAAGACCGCCCGAGCCCGTGATGACCGTTTGCAAAAGAAGATCGCCTCGCTCCTCCTTCAACTCCGAGAGAAGCTCGCCGACCTTTGCGAACACGTTCGACATATGACGTTCGTATCGCGAGTATACGATTCGGTCCTCATCGTCAAGAATGATGAGTTTAACCGTTGTGGAACCTACATCAATACCTAACTTCATAACCTTAAATCCTTTTTCATCCCATACAGCGGAACGTTCGTTCCGTTCTATCATCAAGCAATAAACCACTTAATAATAAAAATGGGGCAAACCGTAAGCCGGGTTCTGTATTTGATGATCATCCATCTGGTACTGCCATTACTGGCAGTCTCTAGCGACTTACCTCCGGGTCGTGACGGGCCGCCACATAATGACCCACTTTTGTCTTGCTCCGGATGGGGTTTACACGGCCGCAATGTCTCCATTGCGCCGGTGAGCTCTTACCTCACCATTTCAACCTTACCACGGCATGACCCGTTTCGGCGGAATGTTTCTGTTGCACTTTCCCTATAGTTACCTACGCCGGACGTTATCCGGCATCCTCGCCCTATGGAGCCCGGACTTTCCTCATGCGGCGGATGCCGCACGCGATCATCTGGTTTACCCCGAAACCATATTATAGACTAATTCGGATAGAAAATCATTCTTTTTGAAAGATATTTAACCTATTTTGTCTGAATTGAAGTTCCTTATTCTTTTTCTTCCAGCTTTGCGAGAAGTGACGCAAGATACTTTCGGTCCTCCTGCAGTTTTCGTATTCTTGTCTCAGACACCGCGCGATTCTTCTCATGGCTGAGAAGCTCCCTCTGAATGCTGTTCAGTGCGCGCTCCAGCCGCCTTTGAGCAAGCTCCTTCCCGCATGTCAGGAAGGTTTCCGGATATTGCCAGCGCACATCATCCGCCGGATAAGGAAGCGCTCGCGGCTCCGCCACGCGGACCGCCGAGAAAACTTCGCAGATGAACTTCCCCTCGCGAACGAGCTGCTCCTTCTCGATATCATACCCAAGCCCGTAAAGCGCAGCCCGAAGCGGTCCGCTCGCATTTCGCGGCTGCAGGATATAATGGCCGAACGACCGCGTCTTCTCCGGATCCTCTTCCAGAATCTTTTGAAGCGTCATGCCACCGAGTCCGGCCAGGATGACGCAGGAGACCTCGCCGGCATCAAGCGGTTCGAGACCGTCCCCGACGCGAAAATCGGCTTTCTCGAGATCCGCCGGATGCTTCCGGAAGGTCTCACGCGCCTTTTCGAGCGAATCCGCGCTGATATCCGCAAGAATCACAAACGGCGATATGCCGTCCCTCAAAAGGAAGTACGGTACATATCCGTGATCGGTGCCGACATCGGCAACCGACTCCCCTTGACGAACGGCATAAGCCAAAGCTTTCATTCGGTTGGTAAATCTGATTCTTGAACGCTGTCTCTGTTCCATTATTCGAGATAATCCTTGAGCTTCTTGCTGCGGCTCGGATGGCGAAGCTTGCGCAGTGCCTTCGCTTCGATCTGACGAATGCGCTCTCTCGTGACATTGAACTCCTTGCCGACCTCCTCCAGCGTGCGCGGACGGCCGTCCTCGAGTCCGAAGCGGAGCATCAGGACCTTCTTCTCTCGCTCCGAGAGCGTATCGAGCACTTCCATGAGCTGCTCCTTCAGCATGGAATAAGCCGCCGCCTCGACCGGTGCCGGCACATCGTCGTCCGGAATGAAGTCGCCGAGATGGCTATCCTCCTCTTCGCCGATCGGCGTTTCGAGCGAGACCGGATCCTGCGAAATCTTCTTGATATCGCGGACCTTCTCGACCGAGATGCCCATTTCCTTGGCGATTTCTTCGGAAGTAGGCTCACGTCCGTACTCCTGAAGCAGCTGACGCGAGACGCGAATCAGCTTGTTGATGGTCTCCACCATGTGAACCGGAATACGAATGGTGCGCGCCTGATCGGCAATCGAGCGCGTGATGGCCTGACGAATCCACCAGGTCGCATACGTCGAGAACTTATATCCCTTGCGATAATCAAACTTATCGACCGCCTTAATCAATCCGAGGTTGCCCTCCTGAATCAGATCGAGGAAGGAAAGTCCGCGGTTCAGATAACGCTTCGCAATGCTGACGACGAGACGGAGGTTGCTTTCGCACAGTCTCTTCTTCGCCTCCTCATCGCCCTGCTCCATGCGAATGGCGAGCTCACGCTCCTGCTCCGCCGTGAGCAGCGGCACCTTACCGATCTCCTTGAGATACATGCGGACCGGGTCGTCGGTCGGCGTGGATTTCGGAACAGTCGCATCGACATCGATTTCTCCATCCTTGCTCAGCACGACGCTGTCATCCTCGCTGTCATCCTCGTCATCCATCAGCTCATGCATGTTCGGTTCACGGCTGTCCACGATGCTGATGCCCTGCTTTTCGATCAACTCATAAACCTCATCGATTTGATCCTTGCTCAGCGGAATCTTCGCGAGATTCTCTCCAATCTCCGCCAGCGTGATCTCATTGCCTGTCGATGCTGCAGCATCGATCAGCTCATTGACCGCCGTTTCTACCATTTCATGGGTTTTGTCTTCGGTCATCTTCTTATTCGACATTCAGTTCCCCTTTCCTGCGTCCTTTTCTCATCTTTTGTTCGACTTCCTGGAGCTCCGTGAGAATCTCAGCGATCTTCTCCTCCTGCCCATGCATCTCAGCGACGGCTAACTCATTTTGAAGGTGCTTCTTTCGTTCCTTCCATTGTCGCTGCTGATAGGTCGTGAGGCAGTCCCTGTAGAATTCCCCGTCCTCCGGGCCGATCCATATCTTATCCCAAAAGCGTCGGAACTCGCGTTCCTCCGCTGCTTCAAGCGCCTCGGCAATATCGTCTGCCAACACATCCCCGTAAGCATCATTCGATGCCAGGGATCTCAAGAGGCGATGAACTTCTTTTCCGAGCTTCGTCTGAAAGACGATGCCATCCTCTTCACATTTCCGCAGGTAACGCGGATGCTGTATGGCTAAGAGGAGCAAGGACATCTCCAGACGCAGAAGCGCCTCATCCTCTTCCTCTTCGATTTCGTTAACAGTATTCTCCTGTTCGAGCTGACGGCGGTTCTCCGAACGCCGCTGCTCCCGCTTCGTCTCCTCGTTTCGCTTATCGCTCGCACGCTGAAGCTCCAGCCGTACGGCGTGTTCGGTGATACCGAACTTTTCCGAGAGCCTCCGTACATAAAGATCCTGCTCCACGGGACCTAGACCGGCGAGAACCGTGACGGCTCGCTGAATATAAGAGACGACTTGATGATCATCCGTCAGAACGTAATCCTTCGCCAGCGCATCGAGGATGAAGTCCGTCGCAGGAATCGCCTCGGCCATGAGCTTGCGGAAGGCTTCGGCGCCGTTTTTCTTGACGAATTCATCGGGATCCTTGCCTCCCGTCACGCGAAGAACCTTGACCGTGATGCCCTGCGCGCGCAGAATCTCCGTTCCGCGGATAGCCGCCTGTACGCCGGCGCGGTCCGAGTCGTAGGAGAGGATGACATTCTTCGTCACGCGGCCGATGCGCATCGCCTGATCCGGCGTCAAGGCCGTCCCGAGCGAAGCGACGACGTTGCGAATCCCGCTTTGATGGAGAGAGACCACATCCATATAACCTTCGACCAGGAGGATGCAGCCCTCTTCCTTCACATGATGCTTCGCAAAATTGAAGGCATAAAGGTTCTTCCCCTTGAGAAAGATGTCGCTGGCAGCCGAGTTGAGATACTTCGGCTTCGCATCCGGACGAATCGCGCGGCCGCCGAAGCCGATAACATGATCATTGTAATCAAAGATCGGGAACATCAAGCGATGATAGAATTTGTCGCGATACTTTCCGCGCCGCTCGACGATGAGGCCGAGCTTCAGCATATCCTGTTCGGTCACGCCCTCCGCTTTCAGATGACGATACAGCGCATCGCCGGTATTCGGCGCATAACCGAGACCGAATTCCGCAATCGTGCGGTCCGAGAGTCCGCGCCCCGTGATATACGGATAACCGTAGTTCGGCTTCTTCGTCAGCTCGTCGAAGAAAAAGCGTGCCGCCTTCTTATTGATTTCAAAGTAATGCTCTCGATGAATATCATTCCTGCCTCGCAAGGCCGGCTTCTCGATGCCGTAATCATCGCAGAGTTTATCAACCGCTTCGCGAAAGTCCAGCTTGTGATATTCCATGACGAAGCTGATGACATCGCCGCCCTTCCCGCAGCCGAAGCAATGATAGAACTGCTTCTCCTCGTTGACGCTGAAAGACGGTGTCTTCTCGTGATGAAACGGACAGCAGCAGGTATAATTCTTGCCGGATTTCTTGAGAGGAAGCTCTTTGCCGATGACATCGACAATATTCACGCGCATCTTGAGATCTTCAAGAAAAGCATCATTTCCTGCCATGGCTCCTCCTAATGATCCGACCAGCTCTTCGGAACGAAGAGATCGGAATAAAGCTTAATCGCGAAGCGATCCGTCATGCCGGAAACATAATCCGTTACTGCGGTCGGTACATCCTCTTCCCTGGCAATCTCCCGGTACAGCTCCGGCAATCGCTCCGGAGACTGCAGAAAATAATGATACAGGGCTTCGATCACGACGGAGACCTTGTTCAGATCCTCCTCGCGCTTGACCTTATCATTCTTGTAAACATTTTCAAACATAAAGCTGCGAAGGTGCATCAAGGCATGTCCGAATGCCGGACTCAGCGTGATTTCATCCTTCCCCTCGCTGGCCGTTGCCAGATCGCGAATGAGATTGTTGATGCGCACGCTGTGCGAGTGGCCGAGCACTTCGAGATCCTCTGCCGGAAGATCCCGTACCGTGATGACACCGCTTCGAATAGCATCGTCGATATCGTGATTGATATAAGCAATGCGGTCGCTGAATTTGACGATCTGACCCTCCAGCGTCTTCGCCTTTCTCTCGCCGCAGTGATTGAGAATGCCGTCCTTGACCTCTTCCGTCAGATTGAGCCCGATGCGCGTCGCTGTCGTCTCGATGCGTTCGACGATGCGAATGCTCTGCTCATTGTGGCGAAAGCCGCCGGCGTCCCGGCGAAGCTCATTCAGTACGTCCTCTCCGTTGTGTCCGAACGGCGTATGACCGAGGTCGTGGCCGAGCGCAATCGCTTCCGTCAAATCTTCATTGTAATTCAGAATTCTCGCAATCGTGCGGGCAACTTGAGCGACCTCCAGGGTGTGCGTGAGACGCGTCCGATAATGATCTCCTTCCGGAGCCAAAAAGACCTGCGTCTTATGCATCAAGCGGCGAAAAGCCTTGGAATGAATGATGCGGTCGCGATCTCGCTGGAAATCCGTACGGAAGTCGCACGGCGCCTCGGGCATCGCCCGTCCCTCGGAATCCACCGCCTTCATCGCACGCGGATCCAGTGTTTCCTTCTCTTTCTGTTCCAAATCCAGGCGATATTGCAGCACGTCTCTCCCTCCTGCCGTCTGTCAGAGCCTCTTCCGCATTCCTGCGAAGCGATTTATTCCTTGATTCCGGTATGACCGAAGCCGCCTTCCCCGCGCTCCGTATCATCCAGCGTCGGCACCAGCTCCGGTGTCACGCGCTCATAGGCTGCGATGACAAGCTGTGCGATGCGGTCGCCGTTCTCAATAGTGAAAGGCTCCCGACCGAAGTTGATCATCGGAACCATGAGCTCTCCGCGATAATCGCTGTCGATGGTTCCGATCGCATTGACCAAGCTGATACCGTGCTTGATGGCCAGTCCCGAACGTGCGCGGACCTGCCCTTCATATCCTTCCGGAATGGCGACCTTGAGACCGGTCGGAACGAGTGCACGCTCCATCGGCTGAAGCGTCATCGGCTCTTCCAAATACGCACGAAGATCGAGTCCGGATGCTCCCTCCGTTGCATAAGCCGGGAGCTGCCCGCTCATCGAAGTAAATGATAATACCATACTTCCCTCCGTTTCCTATTCGCTCATTCCCGTCACATTGACGATCGTATATTTCGAGAAATCGGAAAGCAGCTCAGCTGCCTCAAGAAGCTTCTCCATCGTCACGGTCTCAATCTTCGCCAGCGTCTCATCCGGCGTGAAGGTGCGGCCGTACGTGAGCATGTTTCGTCCGTTCGAAAGCATGCGGCTCTGAACGCTCTCCTGCCCGAACATGAACGAGCTCTTCAGCTGTTCGCGGGCGCTCTCGAGCTCTTCCGCTTCAAGCGTTCCGCTCTTGAGACGCTCGAGCTCTTCCCGAATCGCATCCATCGCCTCTTCCGTGCGCGCCATAGAAACGCCGGCGACCACGGCGAAGTAACCGAGCGAACGATAAGTGCTCGTCATCGAATAGACGGAATAAGCAAGCCCCTTCTGCTCCCTGACATGCTGGAACAGACGCGACGACATGCCGCCACCCAGGATATTCGAGAGGACGAGGAGCGGATAACGAAGCTCCGACTCTGCCGGAACCGTCGGAATGCCGATGGCCAAATTCGATTGATTGATATCCTTCGTCACCGTGATATTCTCCGGCTCCGCCTTCGGCGCCTCCTCCGGACGAAGAACATCGCTCGTCGGCTTCAGCTCGAGGAAGTGGTGTTCAAAGTAATCTGCGACCTCCTCTTCATCGAAGGATCCGGCCACCGAAACGACAATCTGGTCCCTTGTGTAATGATCACAATAATAATCGCACATCTGATCGCGGGTGGAGGCCGACACCGTCTCTTCGCTTCCGAGCACCGGATGCCCGAAGCCGATTCCGCGGCCGATGGCATTCTCGAGCTCATCCATGGAGACATCCGTCGGATCATCCTGATTCATATGAATCTCTTCGATGACGACCTTCTTCTCCTTCTCGATCTCCTCTTCTGCGAAAAGAGGGTGCTCCACCATATCGGTCAATACATCGGCCGACCGGCGGAAATGCTCATCCAAGCATTTGACATAATAACAGGTCTCGGCCTTGCCGGTGAAAGCATTCATCTGACCGCCGATACGATCGATGGTCTGGACGATTTCGAACGCCGTTCGATTCTCCGAGCCCTTGAAGAGCATATGTTCGATGAAATGCGAAATGCCCTCATCCTTCGGGCCTTCATACATCGCCCCGTTATTGCACCAAATACCGATAGAAACCGAGCGAACGCCGCTCATCGGTTCCAGGATGAGGCGTACGCCGTGTGATAAAGTAAGCGTCTTTGACAAAAGTTCCTCCTATTGACGGGGATCCTTCCGTCCCCTTCATTCTTAATTCTCTGCCGAATCCTCTGCGCGGGCAAAGAGATCCGAAACGAGGACATCGTATCCGTCATCGGCATACCCGGCATCCGTGAAATCATACGAGGTCTCCGAGCCGATGAGCTTCGCTGCTGCCATATCGTAGCGGGCATCCAGGACGCTGACATCCTCTCCCGTCAGCTCATTTCGGACGCGCTTGTCGAGGACATACCATTTGCGGAAGCGATAAAGTGCTTCGGCAAGCATGCGATAATCCTCCGGCGTCATCTCCTCGCGAAGCAGCGAATGCAGCTGATCCTTCGCCGTCTCCGTTGCGAGAAGCAGCTCATTCTCCTCATCGGGAATGTGACGGAAAAATTCGGCAAAATAGGAATCGAAGAGCTCCGCCAGCATCGTCATATCGAGATCTTTAAGGAGTTCTTCGATCAGATCTTCTTCAATCACCTCTTCCGCTTCCAGAAGCGATGCGAGATTTTCATAATATTTGAATTCCGAGGGTTCCTCGATATCGATCACCTCGTACAGTCTCTTTCGGTCCATTCATTCACCTTTCAGTGTTTTTATGCTATAATTATACATTATTGATTATAGCATAAGGAGAACGCAAAATGAATGATCGCGAACCAAAAAATCGCTCTCAAATAGACCCCTCTTTCAAGTGGGATATCGAAGCCATGTACCCGGACGAAAGCCGCTGGAAGGAGGACCTGGACGAAGCCCTCGCGATGAGCGAGGATTTTCTTGCGTTTCGAGGCCGTCTGACCGAATCGAAGGACACGCTCCTTCGCGCACTGGAGCTCTATGCCGCTCTTATGCGAAAAGCCGAGCATGCGCTCGTCTACGCTCACATGCGTCACGACGAGGACAATGCCGATGCCGGATATACCGAAATGAACAGCAAGGCGCTCTCGATGATTGCCTCGGTCAGCGCCGCCTGCTCCTGGTTCACCCCGGAGCTTCTGGCCGGTGATGAGGCCCTCATTCGCTCTTACCTCGAAGAGGAAGACATGGCCGTCTACCGCCACATGATCGAATCCATCCTCGATGAGAAGGCGCACGTCCTCTCGCCGGAGGAAGAGAAGCTGCTTGCAGAAATCGGCGAGATCATGAACGGCCCGGACGAGATTTACAGCGTCCTCGCCGATGCCGAGATGGACTTCGGCACGATCGATCTTCCGGAGGGGCGAACCACCCTCACCCATGGGAATTATATCCACTTCATGGAATCGGAGGATCGTGAGATCCGCCGTCAGGCCTTCGAGCAGATGCACGGCGCTTACGGCCGCTTAAATCATACCATCGCGACGATGTATGCTTACAGCGTCAAACAGGACTGCATCAAGTCCAGAATTCGCCGTTACAAGGATTCGCTCGATGCCGCCCTGGCGCCGGAGCACATTCCGGAGAAGGTTTATCACAACCTCATCGATGCCGTCCATCAGGCGCTTCCGGCCATGCATCGCTACGTCGCGCTTCGTAAGCGCGTCCTCGGTGTCGAGCAGCTTCATATGTATGATGTCTATCGCCCGCTCATCCACTCGGTGAATTTCAAAGTCACCTTCGAGGAGGCCGTCGATATCTGCTGCCGCGCCCTCGCCCCGCTCGGTGAAGACTATATCAAGGCTTTCCGCCGCGGCGTCCTTGATGAACGCTGGGTTGACATTTATGAAAACAAGGGCAAGACCTCAGGCGCTTACAGCTTCGGCTCGTATGACAGCAAGCCTTACATCCTCATGAACTTCAAGGGAACGCTCCACGATGTGTTCACGCTCATCCACGAGGGCGGCCATTCGATGCATTCCTATTATACGAGAAAGACGCAGCCTTATATCTACGGCAGTCATTCCATCTTCACGGCCGAGGTCGCCAGCACCGTCAACGAGACGCTGCTCATCCATTACCTCTTGAAGAACACGGATGACCTCGATATGCGCCGTTACCTAATCAACTTCTATATCGATGAATTCAAGTCGACGCTCTATCGTCAGACGATGTTTGCCGAATTCGAGCTTCATGCGCATCAGGTAGTTGAACAGGGCGGCTCGCTTTCCGCGGAGATGCTGAACAAATACTATGCCGGTCTGAATGCCGATTACTTCGGTCCGGATATGGATAAGGACGACTTCATCTGCTATGAATGGTCCCGCATTCCGCATTTCTATCGCGCATATTATGTTTATCAATATGCTACCGGCTTCTCGGCTGCCAATGCCATTGCGAACCGCATCCTTCGCGGCGGCGAAGCCGAAAGAGACGATTATCTCCGCTTCCTCACGACCGGCGATTCGGATGATCCGATCGAGCTCCTCCGCATTGCCGGGGTCGATATGAGCACAGAAGAACCGATTCAGAGTGCCCTCTCGACCTTCGGCGAGCTCGTCGATGAGCTGGAGCAGCTTCTATAAGTTATCAAGTTAAGACAGAGCAAGCGCAGGGAGGCCCTGCGCTTTTTACACCACGGGAGAACAGGATGAATAAGAATCTCGTCTACATTTACAGCAATCAAACGCCGCTTTCGCGGGCGACGCAGGAGGAGCTGCTTCTGCTCCTTCCGAGCTACGGGCTGGAGGTCTCACCGGAATATCATGAAGGGGTCGGCCTCATCATCTGCATCGGCGGTGACGGCACCTTCCTCAACTGCATCCATGCCTGCCGCTTCCCGGAGACGCCGGTCGTCGGCATCAATACGGGTCATCTCGGATTCTTCCAGGAGATGATGCCGAATCAGCTGGAGCTCTTTCTTCATGCTTACCGCGAGAATCAATATACGATTCAGGAAGTGAAGCCGATTCATGCCTGCGTCTCAGACCGGAGCGGCGAGCACCGTCTCTACGGCATCAACGAGATCCTGATTCAGGGCGTCCGTGCGCACATCGTTCATTTCGCCGTCAACATCGGCGAAACGAATATTCAGAATTTCATCGGCGACGGTGTCCTGATTTCGACGGCGGCCGGATCGACGGCTTATAACTATTCGCTCGGCGGGTCGCTCGTTGCGCCGGATCTCGAAGCATTGCAATTAACGCCGGTCGCTCCGATGAACACGAATACGTATCGCTGTTTCCGTTCGAGCATCCTCTACCCGGCCAAGAATCGTCTCAGCATCACGACGATGGACGGAACGAGAAGCGATAAGCTGCACATTGCTCACGACGGATTCAGCAAGGAATTCCAATCGGTCTCGCGCATCGAGATCGAACAGTCGAATAAGCCGATTCGTGTCGTCCGGCTCCATTCCTACGACTACTGGGCCAATCTCAAATCGAAGCTGCTGTAGCCATCCGCAGGAGGATTCATGGTTAAGTATAAACACGTTGTCACACCGGAAGAAGAAGGTCTGACGATCAAACAGATCCTGAAGCACAATTACCGCTTCTCTTCCCGATTCTATACGAAGATCAAATTCCAGGAGCTCCTCGATCTGAACGGCGAGCTTGCCAAGGGTTATTGGAAGCCGCTCCCGGGCGATTTGATCGAGATCCGCCTGCCGGAAGAGAAAAGCGATTATGAACCGGAGGATATTCCCGTCTATCCGCTTTATGAAGACGATGACCTCTTGATTATCAATAAGCAAGCCGGCATCACGGTCCATCCGACGAAGGGGCATCCCTTCCATACGGTTGCCAACGCCGTGACGAAATACATGCAGGACACCGGTCAGACTTTCAAGGTCCGTTTCGCGAACCGCATCGATATGGATACCTCCGGCATCGTCATCATCGCGAAGAATGCCAATGCGCAGAATCATATTTCAAGTCAAATGAGGTCGCGGCATGTCGATAAGCGCTATCTCGCCATCGTCTGCGGCAATATCGAGGAAGATCATTTCCTCATCGACGCGCCGATCGGTCGCCCGTATGAGGGTGCGATTCAGCGGGAAGTACTTGCCGAGGGCGGCAAGGAGGCCAAGACGGAGTTCACCGTTCTGGAGCGCTTCGATGATTATACGCTGGTTGAGGCAAAGCTGCACACCGGGAGGACACATCAGATTCGCGTCCATCTCACCCACATCGGTCACCCGATTGCCGGAGATCATCTCTACGGCGGCGACGCGCCGGATCTCATCCAAAGGCAGGCTCTCCACGCGGCCCATATCGCCTTCCGTCATCCGATGACCGAAAAGATTCTCGAGGTCGATGCACCTCTCCACGAGGATATGGAACATGCGCTCGCTCTCCTTCGTTCATCTTCGGCGCAAGCAAAATCTCTGTAAACTTTTTCAGAAAAGTACTTGACGAGCCCCGCTCAGTTCATTATAATTTTATTGTTATGTGGCTGTGGCGGAATGGCAGACGCGCATGCTTGAGGGGCATGTGGGAGACCGTGCTGGTTCGAGTCCAGTCAGCCACACCAAAGAACGCGTCCTGATGGATGCGTTCTTTTTTTATGATATAATGTGGGTATAAAAATTAATAAAATCAAATTAACAGTAATGCGAGGCCCGCCTGCGGAGCCTCGCATTTTTTACATAAATCAGATGATCCATTACGTACGACATCGCCCTTACCCTTCCACGTGATAGACGCGCTGATACAGGATGTCGCGCACAAAGAAGTGCTCCTGCATCGTGAGCTTCCGGCCTGTTGTCATGATATACATCGGGACGTCCTCACAGCCCTCCGCAAGCGACGGCTGCACATAAGGATATTCATTCAGATAGAAGCCGTTTCGTTCATAATAAGCGATGCGGCGGGCGGCAATCTCCGTCGTCGGGAGTTCGACTTCCAGACAGACCGGTCCGTCTGCGAGTTCCTTCACCTTGTCCAGCAGCTTCTTGCCGATGCCGCCGTTGCGGCAGTTCGGATTCACGGCCAAATGCTCGAAGAAGAGGAATTCCGGGAAAACCCGGAACGCGGCAAAACCGAGGAGTTCACCGCTCGCCTCCTCCTTCGCGCCGTACATCCTGTAAGCCGATTCCGCGAGGAGGGCTTTCTGCTCCTCATACGTTTTGCGCTCCGCTTTCGGGAAGCTCGCCTCCATGATAGCATAAGCGGCATCAAAATCATCCGCCGTCAATCGTTCCAAAATCATTGATCCTTCATTCCTTTCTCTTCTGAAACCTTCCTGATGGCTGTCCGCACTCTTCCTTATTGTTCCAAAAGCTCGCGAAGCGCCTTCAGCTTATCACGGGCAATCGGAAGAATCTGGTCCTCATAACCCTCCACGCGTAGACAGAAGCTGTTCTTTCGCATGAGGAAGAGCTCGCGGATCTTCTCCGGGTTGACAAGATAACTCTTATGAATGCGGAAGAAGGCCGGCAGCATTTTCTCATACGATCCGATGGAATGCGAATCATAATAACAATCGTCGGTCGTATAAATGCGGCAGCCCCGCTCATACGTCTCGATAAAGACGATATTCTCCGGCTTCTCGTACACCGTACGATCCTTCTGATGAATCGGAATGCGATGCGGCAGCGCCTCTTCCTCCGCCGGAACCACCCGCTCTAATATGCGAGCCAGCCGCTCCCCCTGAAACGGCTTGACAATATAATCATCAATCCCGAGTTCAAAGGCCTTCACGGCATATTCCGAATAAGCCGTCACCAGACAGATCAGCATCTCCGGATGAAGCTTCCGTATAGCCGGAGCCAGCTCAATCCCCTTCATATCACCGAGATTGACATCGAGAAAGAGCAGATCAAAGGATTGCTCCGCAAGAATTTCCAGCATCTCTGCACCCGATGACGCTGTCATGATCTCCGCTTCCGGATATCGGCATTCAATCTCATAACGAAGTTCTTCGCGAGCCGGGCGCTCGTCATCAACGATTGCAATCCTCATCGGCAGCCTCCTTCCCCCTCTCTTCCTCCATCTTATAGAAACGCATCGTCACCGTACTTCCTCGCTCGGAGCTTTGAATATGAAGCCCTTCTCCGTAGAGACTGAGAAGGCGCCGATTGACATTCGTCACTCCGACGTGACCTTCAATGGTCTCATTCCTTCGCACATTCGACAGAACCTCTTCCGGGAATCCCGGCCCCTCATCGGCCACGGAGACTTCGATGCCGGTCCGCCCGCCCTCCGTCTCCGTCTCGGTCAAATTCCTCGACCGAATGGTGATGGATCGATAACCTTTCTGATTGATTCCGTACCGGACGGCATTCTCGACAATCGGCTGAATGATGAGAAGCGGAATGCGATAATTCATGTCAGCCGAAAGCTCATACCGGACCTGTAATTTCTCTTCGAAGCGCGCCTGCTCGATCTTGAGATAATCTCCGACATGCTCCATCTCCGAAGCGAAGCTCGTCATGCCCGAGGTTCTTTCCAGATTATAACGGAAATAAGAAGCCAGTATGTGAAGGAGGGATCTCGCCTCTTCGCCGTCCTTCCGGCAGACGAAGGCAATCGTATTGAGCGCGTTGAAGAGAAAATGCGGATTGACCTGGAACTGCAGGGCGCGGAGCTCCGCTTCATCGCGGAGGCGCTGCTGCTTCTCCAGCTCGTGAATCGAAAGGTAGAACGAAAGCATCAGCTGAATGAACTGCAGCGATTCGAGCTCATACGTCTGATTGAACCATTTCTTCTTCGCCCAGATGATCAGGCTCCCGTAAGGCCTGTCGAGCATGAGGAGCGGCACGGCGGCCGAATAATTGTCCTTCAGCGCCTCCGCCCAGATGCTCTCCTCATACGTCTTCTCCATAATGATGAGTTCGCCCTTCTCCATGCACTCGGAAGCGATAATCGGAAGCTCCTTGATATCTTCCAGTTTGAGATCGATATCCTCGGCATGCCAGGTGAGCACGGAATCCGCATCCGTAATCATGATTCCGGAGAGATGATACGATTCCAGGAAATAATCGGCGAAGGTCTTCATATTCTCGAGCGCCTCGCGGTCATTTCGGAAGAGCGGCAGGAGATCGTTCGCCAACGTCGAAAGCTGTCTCATGCGCCGGCTGACCTCCGCATCCTGATGAATGTAGACATAATTGAAGCTCCCGACGAAGGCGACAAGCCCGACGGAATTGATCAGGATCATCGGAAGGCAGCTCTCCAGAATAATATTCATCGAGATGTCGAGCGTAATCCACTGACGCATCAGAGCGAACATCTCAAAGAATTCAGCGAACATGCCGAGCAGGAAAAGGTCGCGATATTTCCAGTTTCCCCGCTGGAAATAAGGATAGAATCCGGCTCCGAGCAGCCCGAAGCAGAGCGTCGAGAAGGCCGCCGCCTGCGCGAACCCGAAAGGCTCCACCCGGAAGAGCACATAAAGGCTTCCGAACACCGAAGAGATAAATCCGACCAGCGGACCGCCGAGAAGTCCCGCCGACATCGCACCGATCACGCGCGTATTCGTGACATAAGCGCCGATATCGATGCGAAACTCCGAAGAAATCACGATAATACCAAAGAAAATCAGCGAGAGCAGCAGGTCCTCCTTGAAGCTCCGCCTCTCCTTCAGGAAGATGCGTTGAAAGAAGCGAAGATGCGAAAGCAGATTCGCCAGGATGAGAAGAAAGGCAATATTCACGATAATGCGGCCCAGAATCTCTTCGATCGGCATCCTTTCCCTCCTCCTTCGTCGCTTCCCATATCGTCCTCCTCCGGACAATGAGAGTATTATAACATACATTTCCCGCCCGTTCGCGCAAAAAGAGCGCTGTCCGCGGACAGCACTCTTTGCTTTGTCTATACTTCCTTTACTCAACCGGAATAAAGAACTTAATACTCAACGACCTTCTTGTCGTTATAAACATCATAGTCGAGCTCACCGAGCTTCTTCGCAACGAGAAGCGCGATCATAACGTCGACGTCAACATTCATGAGCGTACGGAACATTCCTGCGAACCAGTCGATACCGATCAGGATAGCGATACTGTCCAGCGGAAGTCCGAGCGAGCTGGCAAGGAAGGTATAAACGATGACCGAACCGCCCGGTACGGAGATCGTTCCGAGGCACATGAGGCAGGAAAGAAGAATAGCCATACCCATCTGCATCGGGCTGAGATCGATATTAAGCGACTGAGCCATGAAGAAGATCGCAGCGACGTAGCACATAGCAGCACCGCAGCTGTTCATGGACATCGTAATCGGACCCGTGAAGTCAGCAACCTTGCGGCTGACACCGAACTTCGTGACCTCGTCCTCGATCTTGGTCGGCAGGCAGATGGCGCCGGAGGTCGTCGTCAGAGCCATGATGGACATCTTGGCAAACTTCTTCGGCATCTTCGCGATGCTGACCTTCGTGAGAGCAGCCGTGATCGGCGTGTAAATGAGGAACTGAATGATGTCTCCGACGAGGAGGAGAAGCAGGAACTTCAGCATCGGCAGAATGACCGAGAATCCCGTCGATCCCGCAACATTCGCGAGAAGGCAGAAGATACCGATCGGAGCGACGTTCATGACCGTCTTGATGATCTGCGTGATCGTTCCGTTCATTCCCTGGATCCAGTCGATGACCGTGTGGTTGCCGCTCTGACGAGCATACGAACCCATCGCTACACCGAAGAAGAGTGCGAATACGATGCACGGAACCATCGATCCCTCGCTCATGGCCTGCATGATATTGGTCGGTACGAAGTTCAGAATCGTCTCCGTGAGCGAACTCGATTCAACAGCCTCTCCCGTAACGGCCGCCGACGTTCCGAGATCGACACCGACACCCGGCTTCATGAGCATCGAAAGGATAACACCGAGAACAGCAGCGATGACCGTGAAAGAGATGATCCACTTAAACGTGTGGAATCCCATCTTACCGACATCCTGGCCGTCTCCGCTTCCTACAGCACCGGCAACAGCCGTCATGACGAGGATGACGACAGACATCTGAATCAAACGAAGGAAGATGTCGCCGATGAACTTCAAATTGGCCGCCCACGGTCCGATCAGCGCACCGAAAACGATACCGGCGATCGTCGCGATCAGAATCTGGGTGGTCAAAGAAATCTTGAATGTTCTTTTCTTAGTTTCCATTACGATACCCTTATTCCCATAAAAACTTAACAACAACGTACAAAATTGCTTTTTTAGACTATCACTATTTGTAATACTTTCAACCTATTTTGTATAAACGGTGGAAATTCCTGCATGAAATGTACATAAAAAGGGATGCAGCACTGCTGCACCCCTGCTTTCTGTTCACTTGAACGATTCCGCCGAGCCCTCCGAATCCTCCGAAGCGTCTAACCGCGAATGACCTGTACGGCCTTCGCACGATCCTCGGCGCCGAAGACGGCCGATCCGGCAACGAGGAGGTCGGCACCGGCTTCACGGATTCGTGCCGCATTGCTCTCCTTCACGCCGCCGTCAATCTCAATCAGATAATGATATCCGTGACGTTCCCGGAGTTCGCGAAGCTGCTCCAGCTTGTGAAGCGTACGCTCGATGAATTTCTGCCCGCCGAAGCCCGGATTGACCGACATGATCAAGACGAGATCGACCTCCGGAAGAATCTCTTCCAGAAGCGATACCGGTGTAGCCGGATTGACAGAAACACCGGCCTTCACACCGAGCTCATGGATATGCATGATCGTACGATGGAGATGACGGCAGGCCTCCTGATGGACCGTCAGAAAAGCCGTCTGCTCCGTGACAAAATCCTCGAGATAGCGATCCGGATCCTCAATCATGAGATGGACATCATAAGGAACGGTCGCATAATCATTCAGACTCTTCATGACGCCGGCACCGAAGCTGATATTCGGGACGAAGGCGCCGTCCATGACATCAATATGAAGATAATCGATGCCGAGCCCGCAAACCTCAGCAACATCGTCGCCGAGTCTGGCAAAATCCGCCGATAGAATGGATGGAGCTATCTGTGCCATTTCCTTGTTTCCTCCAAAATCAATTGATAGGAACGATAACGGGAATCCGCAATCGTACCCTCTTCGACCGCTTCGCGAACGGCGCATTCCGGCTCGCGGAGATGCATACAATCGCCGTATCGACATTCGGCTTGAAGCTTCTTCATTTCCGGGAAGAGTTCCCGAACGGCCAAAGGATCCTTCTCGTCCAGCTCGAGCGACGTGAATCCCGGCGTATCATAAACACTCGTTCCGTCCGGAAGCGAAAAGATTTCAACATGACGCGTCGTATGACGGCCCCTCTTCGTCTTATCGCTGATCTCTCCGACTTCGATATCCTCTCGGCCGGTCAATCGAGTGATGAGCGTCGACTTCCCGGCTCCCGAAGGACCGGCAAAGGCGACATTCTTCCCGGCAATCAACTCCCTCAATCGGGAGACGCCCTCTCCCGTCATGCCGTTCAACGCGGCAACCGGGAAAACGCCTTCATATATCGACAGGAGCTCGCGAAGTCGTTCCTCTTCAACGAGATCGCGCTTCGTGATTGCGACAGCGACATCGATGCCCTTTGAAAGAGCGACAGCTGTCAGCTTGTCGATAATCACGAGATTTGGGTCCGGATGTGCTGCAGCAAAAGTTACCACCAAAAGGTCCAGGTTGGAAACGGGAGGACGCGAAAGGACATTCTTCCTCTCACGTACTCCCGTAATGATGCAATCGCCGTCCTCTTTGCGGATCTCATAAGTGACAAGATCTCCGACATAGAGAACTTCTTTATTGCGCCGAAGGTTTCTGCGTGCATTCCCCATCAGGATGGTATTTCCGTCCGAAACGTAATAGAAACCTCCGACGCCTTTAATGATTCTTCCTTCCATGAATTAAATATTCGTACTTCCTTCCGAGGAGGATTCTTCCGAGTCTTCGTCATCATCAGCCGGAGCCTTCGGTGCTCCCTTGCTGACTTCGATGTCTATCGTCGTTCCTCTGTCGAGCTCCGTATTGGCTGCATATTGCTGCCACATGACATATCCGTTGCCGTAGACATTGCTCTCATCATAGGAGACATTGCCGACCTCGAATCCTGCCGAGCGAATGGCCGCTCTCGCCTGTTCCAGCGATAATCCGGTGACTGAAGGTACCGTTCCCTTCTCCTTGCCCTTTCCGTCGCTGACGGTGATATTGATCTCCGTACCCTTATTGGCATTGGTTCCCGCTGACGGATCCTGTTCGAGAATCGTTCCTTCCGGCTCCGCCGAAGAGACTTCCTTCACGATACCGAGCTCATAACCGGCATCCTCGAGAATTTCCTCGATATCATTATAATTCTCGCCGATGAGGTTCGGAACCGTACCGTCCTGAGATCCTTTCGAGAGATGAACCGTAATGGTCGATCCCTTCTTCGCTTCGTCTCCGGCTTTCGGGCTCTGCTCTGCGACATGGCCTTCTGCGACATCATTCGAGAAGACTTCTTTGCCTTCCTTAATCTTGAATCCGGCATCCTCCGCTTCCTGCGTCGCTTCCTCCAGCGTCATGTTCGTGAGTTCCGGAACAGCCGCCTTAGAACCGAACGGTCCGAATACAAAGAGCAGAATGACGATGAGAATCGCTGCCGCAACGGACGCGCCGACGGCAATCTTTTTCTTCTTCGTCCAAGGCTTCTTATTCTTCTTGCCTTTCTTCTTGCCCTTTTCATCCTCTTCAAGGAGCAAAGAGGCACCGTTTTCACCCTTCTGTTCGATTTCCTTCGAGGCATCGTCAAAGAGATGATTGCCGACGACCGAGGTGACAAACTTGATATTATCAAGCTCCTCGATGAGCTCCTCAGCGCTGTTATAACGATTCGTCTGGAACTTATTCGTGCACTTCATCACGCAGCGCTCCAGCGCCGGCGGAATGCCTCCGACATATTCACTCGGCGGTTTGATCTCCTCGTTAATATGCTTGAGGGCGATGGTGACCGGATTATCTCCTTCGAACGGGACATGACCCGTCAGCATCTCATACATGACGATACCGAGCGAATAAATATCCGAACGCTCATCGACATAATTGCCTCTCGCCTGCTCCGGAGAGAAGTAATGAACCGAACCGATGATGCGGCTGTTCGTGGAGAGCGTCGCGTCGTTGACCGCTTTGGCAATACCGAAGTCCGAGAGCTTGGCCATGCCGTCATTCGTGATCATGATATTGTGCGGCTTGACATCGCGGTGAATGATCTTATTCTTATGAGCGACCTTCAGGGCCTGCGCTACCTGCTTGGAAATATCGATAACGCGGCGATAATCCATCGGCGCCTCTTCCGCAATGACCTCGGCCAGCGTCCTTCCCTCGATCAGCTCCATGACGATGTAATGGATATTGCCTTCGCGGCCGACGTCATAGACACTGACGATGTTCGGTGCGGAGAGACCTGCCGCTGCCTGCGATTCACGCTTGAAATTCTCTACGAACGTCGCGTCCTTCGTGAATTCCGGACGCAGAATCTTAATGGCAATAAATCGATTCAGTAAGCGGTCCTTGCCCTTATATACAACCGCCATACCGCCGTCGCCGATCTTCTCCAGAAGCTCGTAACGACCGGATAGAAGTCTGCTACTCATGATCGCCCTCCCCTAAGCTGACACAGATGACCGAAATATTATCGCTTCCACCGTGCTCGTTCGCCGTAAGGACGAGGCGATCGGCACATTCCTGCATGGATTTTGCCTCATTAAATGCTTCCAGCATCTCCTCTTCCGAGACCTCCTCATAAAGGCCGTCGCTGCAGATCAGGATCTTGTCATCCTCCTCTACATAGATGTTGTAGCAATCCGGATGATTGTAAGCACTGTCGCCGATGGCTCGAGTGATTACGTTCTTTCTCTTATGATTCTCTGCTTCATCGCGGCTGATGGCACCCATCTTGATGAGATTGTTGACATACGTATGGTCTTCCGTAATCTGATGGATCTCATTGTTATGAATGAAGTAAACGCGGCTGTCGCCGACATTCGCCGCATAGAGGATTCGATGGCTGAGATAGACGAAGACGAGCGTCGTCGCCATACCCTGGTATTCCTTATGCGTTTCCGAGAGATCGAGGATGCTGCTGTTGACAAAGCTCACCGCTTCTTGAAAATAGCGGAAGATTCGCTCGCTGCCCTCCTCTTTCTCGATGGGATGATTATCGAGATAAGCCTCCATCAAGTCCAGCGTTGCGCTGCTCGCCACTTCTCCGGAACGATTGCCGCCGACACCGTCTGCAATCATGAAGAAGTTCTTTTCGGGAAGAATCTTAAGCGCATCTTCATTCTTGACGCGCCGATATCCCGCATCTGTTTTAAATCCGATATCCATTCAATATTCACCTTTACTGCGGTTAATCTCGTCCGGTTTTTCTAAGGCATGCAAAGAAAAATCCGGCATTTTTATTATACGGCATAATCCTTTGTGTTTCAACAAGAGTAAGCATCGGAGACTCGCTCAAAACAGCCTCCGTCACTTCTTCATTCTCACGAATATTAATCGTACAGGTGGAATAGACCACCACCCCGCCCGGCTTCACATAAGCGGCCGCATGACGGAGGATCTGCTTCTGCAGCTCGATGAGCTCCGGAAGCCGTCCGAGATCCACATGATAGCGGAGCTCCGGCTTGCTTCCGATGACGCCGATCCCTGAGCAGGGAACATCGGCGAGGACTCGGTCAAAGCGCTCACGGTCCTCCTCGCGAAAGAGAGCCGCATCCCGCTGCTCTGCCCGGACGATGGTGATCCCGAGCCTCTTCATTTGCTTTTCGATGAGCCGTACGCGATGCGCATGAAGATCGCAGCTCACGATTTCCCCGCGGTTATCCATCCGTTCGGCCATCGCCGCCGACTTGCCGCCCGGCGCCGCACAGAGATCGAGCACTCGTTCGCCCGGCTGAGGATCCAGCGCTTCAATGGCCCGAAGCGAGGACGAGCTCTGTACCGAGAAATATCCTCTGCGAAAAAGGTCTCCTCCGAGCGGGCTCCCCTTTCGGACGAGGAGACCTGCTTCCGTCTCCGGATCCGGAACCGTGAGAATGCCTTCCTCGCGCAGCATCTCCGCTAATTCCGACCGGTTCGTCTTCAGCCGATTGACGCGAAGCGCGAGCTCCGGCACCTCATTCAGCGAAGCGAGAATACGCTCCGTCTCTTCACCATATTCCTTATGAAGAAGGCCGACCAGCGCCTCCGGGAAAGAATACCGAAGCGAAAGCCGCGCGATTTCGTGAAGGCGGCGCTGCTTCTTCGATGATCCCGCGAGCAATTCCGGTCCCTCTTCCTCCGGCAGGAGTTTCTTCCCCTCTCGCACGAAGCGTCGAAGGACGGCATTGATGAAGCTCATCTGGCCCGGGCAGCAGCGCCTTGCGAGCTCTACACAGTCGTTGACCGCCGCATGCTCCGGCACCTCCATCGAGGAGAGCGCATAAAGACCGAGAAAAAGCACCTGCTTCGTCCGCGGCCTCGGTTCACGGCCTTCGCGGGTGTAATGCTGCAGGAGGTGCTCCAGCGGAATCAAAGTGCGGAGCACACCCTTGACCTGAACGCGAACAAAGCCCGGCGAAGCTTCCTTGTGCTTCGCCAGGGCCTTGTTAATTGCTAAATTAGAATAAGCTCCTTCAGAGAGGATCTGATGAAGCGCCTCGTAAGAGGCTTGCCAATCACTAATCATTTCTGCCTCGGAGAAGGAGAATACGCAGAAGCGATGCGACAGCCGTTGCCAGTGCGGCCACATAAGTCATCGCCGCAGCGCGCAGGACCTTTTGGCATCCGCGGCGGTCCTGACCGTTTGCGATGCCGACCGCCTCCATGCACTCCAGTGCGCGGCTGCTGGCATTGAATTCAACCGGCAGCGTGACGAGATGGAAGAGGATGACCGTGCAGAACATCAGCGTTCCGATATTGAAGAGCATGCTTCCTACGGACGATGTCGTCGAAAGGACGAGTCCGATGATGATGAACGGCCACGAGAGATTGCCGAGCGTGTTCGCCAGCGGAACGAGACCCGTACGAAAACGAACCGGCGCATAATTCTGCGCATGCTGAATCGCATGGCCGACCTCATGGCAGGCGATGGCGATGCTGGCGACTGAGGTCCCTTCGTAGATTTCCGAAGCCAGATGGACCGTGTTATTCCGCGGATCGTAATAATCATTCAAGGCATTTCCGCGAATGACGCGAATCTGTACATCATGCAGCCCCTCTGCCGCGAGAACGGCTCTCGCCGCTTCTCCGCCCGTGATATGCTGCGAATTCTCAACCCTGCTGTATGTCGCGAAGGTGCTCTTCAGCTTCATCTGCACGATAATCGTGAAAATCATTGCCGGAATCAGCACGATCATCGAGCTGTAATATCCATATCCGTAATACATCTTATCTCTCCTTTACATTAAATTACTTATTTATAACCCGGGTGAAGGCTCCGCCGTGAAGCGGTCACCGGCCGCGAGCGGACATCCGCGCAGAAAATCCGCGGTGGCAAGACGCTTCTTGCCCTGGAGCTGAAGCTCGAGAATGCGGAGCGTCCCTTCTCCGCAGTTGATGAGAAGCTCCTTTTTGCCTACGCGCTTCACCGTACCCGGGGCTCCGTCTGCCGCTTCCGGCAGGACTTCGGCCGCATAGAATTTGACCATACGTTCGCCGTAATAGCTGTAAGCATTCGGCCAGCCGTAAAAAGCGCGGATCCTCCGCTCTTCCTCTTCCGCGCTGCGATGAAAGTCCGTGAGTCCGTCCTTCTTATCGATGCGCGAAGCATAGGTCGATTCCCCTTCCTCTTGCGGAGTATAGACCGCCGTTCCGTCCAGAATCGACGGAATCGTATCCATCAGCAGCTCGGCTCCCCGAGCGGCGAGCTCCTCTCCCAACTCTTCGATATTCTTCTTCTCGATCGGAAGCTCCGCCTTCGCGATCATGTCGCCGGTATCAAGACCTTCATCCATCCGCATCAGCGTGACACCGGTCTTCTCATGACCCTCCAGAATGCTGTATTGCATCGGCGCCGCGCCGCGAAGCTTCGGAAGAAGCGAACCGTGAATATTAATGCATCCGTACTGCGGAATATCAAGGAGGCGCTTCGGAAGAATCTGTCCGAATGCCGCGACGACAATCATGTCCGGTGCCAAGGATTCCATGCTTTGAAGGAAATCCTCGTCCGTTCGAATGCGAACCGGCTGTGCGACAGGAATATCCTGCGCAAGAGCCGTCTCCTTCACAGGCGAATAGGTCATCTTGCCGCGGTTGCCGCGGCGGTCCGGCTGCGTAACGACGAGGACGACTTCATGCTCGGATGCCAGAAGCGCTTCCAGCGCCGGCACGGCGAATTCCGGCGTGCCCATATATACCACTCTCATGAATGATTACTCCTTTTCTTCGATCTCATCCTCGGAGGCTTCCTGTTCTCTTTCCTCCTGAAGCTTTCGAAGGATTTCTTCGTATTCCTCATTCGTCATGAAAGCCGTCGCCTTGTCCGGATAGAGAATGCCGTCCAGATGATCATATTCGTGACAGATGCACGTTGCAGCGAAGCCTTCGAATTCATATTCATGCTCTTCGCCTTCGAGATCAGTCGCACGAAGCTTGACGCGCTCCGGTCTCATCACCGTACCGATATATCCCGGCACGCTGAGGCAGCCCTCATTCGAGACCTGCTCTCCCTCCTTCTCCAGAATCTCCGGATTGATCATGACGAAGATCTTCTCCTGATCCTCGAGAAGCGGTCGGCAGACGAAGATGCGCTTGATGACGCCGACCTGCGGTGCCGCGAGACCGACGCCGTCGGCTTCGATCATCGTATCAATCATATCCTCTGCCAGAATGCGGATCCGTTCGTTCACCTTGCGAATCGGCTTGCAGGTCTTCGTCAAAATCTCATCTCCGCGCAAAACAATTTTTCTTAATGCCATGAAAGTTCTTCCTTCCTTCATTGTTCGTATCGTTCGTTATCCTTTTTATTCTTCTTCTCTCTAATACGGATTCACATCGATCTCAATGTGACAGCTCGCGTTGCACTTGATGAGATGCTCGCGATAATCCATATAAGCCTTCATATATCCGCTTCGCGTCCCCTTCGGTGCCTTGATGAGGAAGCTGACACGATTCCTCTCCGCGCCTCCTCGCCGGCTGTCCTCCTGCGGCGGAAGCAGCACCGCGTCCTTCGGAGCGCCCTGCATCGTAAGGAGGCGATTTCGAAAGTCTTCCGCATAAGCCATCGTCTTCGAAGGCTCTGACGGCTTCTTATCCTTCTTATCTACAAAGAATACCTCGATTATATCAGTATAAGGAGGATACTTCATGATTCTTCTGTGTTCAAGTTCATGAAAACAGAAGCCCTGATAATCACCTTGAGCCGCCGCCTGAATGACCTCATTCTCCGGCTCCATCGTCTGAAGGAGCACGCGGCTCTCGCCCTGACCTCTTCCGGCGCGCCCCGCAACCTGCGTGATGAGCTGATACGTTCGCTCCGCCGCACGATAATCCGGAAGATTCAGCATCGTATCCGCCGAAAGGATGCCGACCAATCCGACATTCTTGAAATCAAGACCCTTCGCAAGGATCTGCGTTCCGACGAGAAGCTGCGTCTTCCCCTTCCGAAAGCGCCCCAGCATGGCCTCGATGGCGCGCTTCGATACCGCCGTATCGAGGTCGAACCGCTCGATTTCATATCCCGGAAGGAGTTCCTTGATTCGGTCCTCGATGCGTTCCGTTCCCGTACCGAGAAGCGCGATCTCCTCACTTCCGCATTCCGGGCAGCGGCGCATCACCGGGAATTTTCTTCCGCAATAATGACAGATCGCCGCATTCTCCTTCTTGTGATAGACGAGCGGAATCTCGCAGTCCGGACAGAGGATTCGGCTTCCGCACTGAAGACAGCGAATCTGCGTAGAATAACCGCGCCGATTGAGGAAATAAATGACCTGCTCCCCTCTTTCGAGCGTATACTCGGTCTCCTCGAAGAGGCGCCGGCTGATGAGACCGGTATTCCCCGCACGAAGCTCATCCTTCATATCGACAATTTCAAACTGCGGCATCTTCGAAATTCCGATGCGCTCCTTCATCTCGAGCCGGCGATAGATTCCCGTCTCCGAGCGATAATAAGAAACCACGCTCGGTGTTGCGCTTCCGAGCACGATCGGACACTTATGCGCCTGCGCACGGCAGTAAGCGATATCGATCGTCTCATATTTCGGATTGAAGTCCGACTTATACGTCGTCTCATGCTCTTCATCGAGAATGATAAGCCCGAGATCCTGCACCGGTGCGAAGACCGAAGTCCTCGGTCCGATGACGATGCGAGCCTCCCCGCTCCGAATCCTCATCCATTCCGACAGCTTCTCCGTCGTTCGCTGCTTGCTGTGAAGCGTTGCCACCAAACGGTCCCCGAAACGCCGGCGAAGCCGCTTCTCCGTCTGCGCCGAGAGCGCGATCTCCGGGACGAGCAGGATGACGCTTTTGTCCATGCGAAGCGCCTCTGCCGCCGCCTGCATATAGACCTCCGTCTTGCCGCTGTTCGTAACACCCTGAAGGAGGAGAACCTCATGCGCATCCTCCCGGTGGATCGACGCCAGAATCTCCCGAACCGCCGCGCGCTGCTCCTCCGTCAGCTCCGGCGCCTCCTCCGTCACGCTCTCCGGAATCTCCTTCGGTTCATATTTCTTGCCCGGCACCGTGAACATTTTAATCGCATCGATATACTTGACTCCGTAGCGGCGGCGAATCCAGAGCGCCGTCTCAATCATTTCAGCCGTCAGACTCCGATCGCGATCGACCGATGCCACCTCTCGCAGCTTCGAATCCGGCAGCGACGTCTCCACATCCACGGCGATGACATACCCCTCCCGGCCCTTCTTCTGCCGCGCAAAAGGCACGACAACACGGTCTCCCACCGCAATATCGTCCGGTGCGAGATACGTATAAGCCGTATCCGTATATTCGCTCTTTTGATCAATGATGACATCGACCCGCTTCAAATGCTTTCCCTCCGGCTTCACATTTCTTCCCGTAAAAAACGCGCGGCAAGCCGCGCGTGCTTTGATATATTATAACAAGAAAATGCCGTCTTCTCTGCATTTTTCAATCATTTCCTGCGGCCAAACCGAAACCTGGACCTCACCGATATGCGCCTTCTGAAGGAAGAACATACAGATACGGCTCTGTCCGATACCCCCGCCGATCGAAAGCGGAAGCTCTCCGTTTATGACTGCCTGATGGAAGTCGCAGCTCAGGCGATCCTCCTTGCCGTCAATCTGAAGCTGTCTCTTCATCGCTTCGGCATCGACGCGAACGCCCATCGAGCTGAGCTCGAACGGAATCTCAAGGACCGGATTCCAGACGATGATATCACCGTTGAGCGACCAATCATCATAATCCGGCGCGCGGCCGTCATGCTTCTCGCCGGAAGCGAGTACGCCGCCGATCTGCTTGATGAAGACAGCGCCGTATTCCTTCGCCGCATACGCCTCTCTCTCCTTCGGCGTCGCATCCGGCCAGCGATCCTCGAGCTCCTGCGATGTCAGGAAGGTGATCTCGTTCGGAAGCTCGGTGCGGATATCTCGATACAGACGATTAACATAATCGCCCAGATTCTTCATCGCATTATAAATGGTGACGACCGTCTCTTCGAGGTATTCATCCGTACGCTGATCGGCCGTGATGACCTTCTCCCAGTCCCATTGATCGACATAAATCGAATGGAGATTATCAAGCTCCTCATCGCGGCGGATGGCATTCATATCCGTATAAATACCGTGTCCCGGCTCCACCCCGTACTTGCCGAGCGCCATCCGCTTCCACTTCGCGAGCGACTGAACGACCTCGACATGACGTTCATCGAGATCCTTGATCGTGAAATCAACCCGTCGTTCATAACCGTTCAGATTATCATTGAGCCCCGTTTCCGGGAAAACGAAGAGCGGAGCCGTAACACGGCGAAGCTGAAGACCGTAAGCCAGCTCCTGCTGGAAATAATCCTTGATCTTCTTGATGGCTCGCTGCGTCTCGCGTTCATCGAGAATCGAATGATAATCCTTCGGTAAAAGTAACTGTCCCATGCCTATTACCCCCTTCTGGCATATTCACAGCCGCAAAAGCGCTGTCTGTAGAGATGATACTTCTTCGAGAGCTCCACGCTCCGTCCGAAGCCGTTTTTCTTCTTGAAATCGATATCCAAAAATGATGAATGATGCGTCGATGCGAGACGATACCCGAGATCGGCAATCTTCGAATAATTCTTGTGCGGACTGACGGAGAGCGTCGTCGTGAAATAATCCATTCCGAGCTCATCGGTCATACGCGCGGTCTCTTCCATGCGGAGTGCGAAGCAGACATCGCAGCGCCTGCCGCCCTCCGGCTCCTCGCGGAAAGGCTCCGCCGCTCTCAGATAACGCTCCGTATCATAAGATCCTTCGATATAATCAACAAAGGTCTCCCCTCGATGCTCCCGGTTAAAGGCCTCCAAGAAATGAAGGAGCGTATCCCGGCGAAGAAAATATTCTTCCTGATCCGTAATATTCGGATTATAATAAAAAACAGTCACCTGATAATCCAGGGCCAATCGTTCGACACAGGCCGTTGCGCAGGGTCCGCAGCAGGCATGAAGAAGAACGCTCGGCTTCTGCTTTTCGGCAGCCGTATGGAGAAAGGTCGTCTCCGAAAGGTTCTCTCCCTGACAGCACGCATTCCGTAAGCAGCAGGAAGATGTATCATATTTCTCGGTCATTTCGGTCTCCTTTTCACAATGGTATCATTATAGCATACCGCCGCAAAAAGAAAAGACGGTAATTTTGTGAAATACACCAATAATTTTATATTTTTTCTGTTTTCTTTTCATTAACATCAGCAATTATGATTCAAGAAGAACGTTATTATTCCATCAGCACCTATCTCAAGGAGCATTTCGGTCGGAAGATGGTCAAGCTTTCCATCGAGGCCGGCTTCACCTGCCCGAACCGGGACGGGACGAAGGGCTACGGCGGATGCAGCTTCTGCTCTGCCGGAGGCTCCGGCGAGCTCGCTTCATCAATCGAGGAGCAGATCGCCCTCTTACAAACGAAGTGGCCGAACGCCGGATATCTCGCCTACTTCCAAAGCCATACGAATACTTATGCCCCGGTTCCTCGGCTCCGCGAACTCTATTCCCGCGCCCTTCGGGATCCGCGCATCGAAGGACTCGCGCTGTCGACAAGGCCGGACTGCCTGCCGGATCATGTACTCGACCTCCTGGAGGAGATCAATGAGCAGCATTTCCTCTGGGTCGAGCTGGGTCTTCAGACCGTGCGCGACGATGTCCGCCGGCAGCTGAATGTCGGATATACGCTCGAGGATTACGATCGCGCCGTCCGGGCGCTCTGCGAGCGAGGCATCCGCGTCGTCACGCATCTCATCCTGGGGCTTCCGGGCGAATCCGAAGAAGATATGTTCCGTTCGCTTCACCATGTCACCGACGGAGGTATTTTCGGACTGAAGCTCCATCTCATGAATCTCGTCAAAGGCTCTCCGCTGGCTGAAGAAATGCCGAATTATACGTCCTTCCCTTCGATGGACGCTTATGTGGATCTCGTCTGCCGCATGATTCCGCAGATTCCGCCGGAGATAACGATTCATCGCTTGACCGGCGATGTGCCGAGGAAGCTCCTCCTGACGCCGGAATGGAGCTATATGAAGCGGACCATTCTCAATACGATCCATCATGAACTCGCTGCACGGGATCTCTATCAAGGCTCCGCGCTTTAAGGACCGCCGGTGAAGGGAATCAAGTCCGGAATATCACGCAATAAAGAGCAAGAGGACTGCGCAGGCGCGCAGTCCTCTTTTTTACTAAGAAGGGCATCTTAGTATGGAATTAGCTTTAGCTCGGAAGCGAGGTCGAAGAAGGCATGTTGTTATAAACCGGGATCAGGAAGACCAGCGGTTCCTTCTCGAGACCGTACGACGAATAGGAAGAATGCATCGTGCTTGCTTCCGTCGCACCTACCGTGAGATTGGTCATGTACTGATGGGTGCCGACATTGGAGAGGCCCTTCGCCACATTGAATCTCTGGAGGTAGATGGTGTTCTGCTTGTTGTTGATATATCCGTTCGCGATGAACTTCGCACCGCCCTCAATGGCCTTCTGCTTCGTGTTCCAGCCCTGCTGCTTCGCATATTGCATGCCGACCAGTGCCGGGTTCGAACTCGAATAAGCACCGATGTTGAACGGATTATAGTAAAGTGTTCCGTTAATGTTGTAGCCGCTGATGGTGAATCCGCCGCCGCCGTTCTCCTGGCGTGCTCTCGAAGCCAGGTGGATCGGGCTGACATTGTACTTCTTACCGGCGTTCACGAACCACTGCGATTGATAGCCGTTTCTCGGATAAGCCGATCCGGCGAGGACCTTCGAGACGGTCGAAGCATTCTGGTACGAATGGTAACCGAGGTCGAGGAACTGATAAATGCTCGTTCCGTTGAGGAAGTTTCTCGGGTCCATGTAGTAAGCGATGACCTGCTTGCTGGCGTTGAACCACGTCGAACCGTCCTTCGGGATCCAGGTACCCTTCGCGATGAAGCTGGCCGTTCCGGCGAGATCGCTGAGCGAGGTCGTACTCGAGGTGGTCGTCGTGCCGCCGAGGCTTGCCGAGCTCTTCGTCGGGTTGATGGTCACCCATGTCTTGGAACCGCTTCCGGTAGCGACATAGTAGGTCTTGTTGTTATAAGAGATGCGATACCAGGTGTAATTGACCGACTTCGTCGCACCGGTGATCGTCAGCTTCTTGCCCTTCGAGAAGGTGCCGACCGTCTTGCCGGTCTTCTCATCCGGTGCCGTACGATAGTTGAGGTAATCCGTAACCGTTCCCTGAACGAGATTCGAAGCGGATGCCGTCGGGAGCGTCTTGGAAGGTGTTACATCGTTGGCGGATACATAGTAAACCACGCCGCCGATGACAGCCTGATACCAGGTGCTGCCGTTGACGTCCTTGGTCTGCTTAAGCAGCGTGACCGTTTGACCGCTCGAAAGCGTTCCCTGCTTATGGAAATACGTCGACGGACCGTCGTAGTAATTCGTCGCACGAACCGTCTTGCCGCTGATTGCGCCGCCGGTCGGACCCGTCGTCGTAGTCGTCTGCGTGCTGCTCTTGACGGTAATATAATCTGCGCTGACATAACCGTACGAGGAACCGTATTTGATCTTGTACCAGGTCTTGCTTCCCTGCTTCGCCTTGAGGACGATGCTGACCGTGCTGTTATTCGACAGCGAACCGGCAGTTCCCCAGCTCGTGCTCGCACCCTTACGAACATTCAGCGTACCGCCCTTGACCGTTCCGGTCGCCGTCTTCGCATAAGATTCCGAAGTTGCGGATCCCTGAATATATCCCGTCCTGCCGTTCGAAAGCTTGACGTGCATGAACTTGTACGAATCACTCGCCTTCGTGCTCGTAAATACCTCATCGAGCACCGTGAACTTCGTATTCGCCGAAACCGTTCCCAGCTTCGACGAGGACGTGCTCGCCGTCTTATAGAGCGAACGCGTCGAGCTCGTGACCTTATAGCTGTAGCTGCTCGTGTCGCGATACGAGAGCGGGAAGGTGTAGTAGATCAGCGAGACGCCGTCTCTCGATTCCTTCGCAAGGGCATCGTTCCAATTGATACCGGTGTTGAGCGCCTTGAACTGCCAATTCGGATGCTCCTTATGCAGCGCGCTCAGCTTCGCCTGATACGAAGCCGGGAATGCCTTCAGCTGCGTCTCAAACGAGGAGCTCGAGGATCCGGAGCCGCTCGAAGACGAACCGCTGTTCGACGAGCCGCCGGAAGCAGAGCTTCCGGAACCGCCGGAGCTTCCGGAGTTACCGCCGTTCTCAAAGATGCTGCTGTTGAGCGTGATATATGTTCCGCACGAATAATAATATCCGCCGGCATATTTGACCATGTACCACGGAACTGAAGAATTGTAAGCGCGGCACTTCATATAGATGGTGAGGCCGGTCCCCTTATTGAAGGAGCCCTTGAGCTTCATGCCCGTGCCCGCACCGTAACGATAGAAGACCTGATCGTTCGTCTTGCCGGAGACCGCCGTATACTTCAGATTGTTGACATAATCCGAGCGGACATATCCCGTCTTCGAACCGTATTTGATCTTATACCAGATATTCTTCGACGATGTGCTCGACTTCGTCCGGTAGACCTTCTCCGTCACCGTGATCTTCGTCTTGTGCTTCAAAGCAAAGCTGACCTTATACGAAGTCGAAGGACCCGTTCTGACATTCAGACCGATGGACGAATTAACCGTACCGGTCGCACTCGGTCCCGTCGCCGCCTGCGACTCCACCGTCGTCCAGCATAAGCCGACAAGCAGGATAACGAGACAAACAACAATCAATCGAATCGATCGCTTGTATTGGTGTGTCATTCCATACCCCTCCTCTTCTCTTGTTCCCATCTTTCTTTCTTCTATCAATCTATCGAATATTCGAGTATATCTCTTAACGGTCCGGACCGAGCCGTCCGTCATTATAATGCTTCCTGCAAAGCGAGACATAGAGATCGTTGCCGCCGACCATAATCTGCTCACCCTGCTTCACGATCTCGCCGTCCACGACACGCGCGATCATCGTCGCCTTGCGTCCGCACCAGCAAATGGTCTTGATCTCTTCGATCTTATCGGCATAAACGAGCATATAATAAGAACCTTCAAAGAGCTCGTTCTTAAAATCGTTCTTGAGGCCGTAAGCGAGGACCGGCACATCGAAGCTGTCGACAATCTCTGCCAACTCCTGCACATGATGCTTCTCGAGGAATTGGCATTCATCGACCAGCACGCAGTCGATCGGCTGAATCTGATTCATGCGCATGAAGAGCTGCATGATATTCGTGTCCGGATGAACTACCATCGCATCCCGGCTGACGCCGACCCTGGAATTGATCTTCCCGACATCTCCGCGAACATCCTGCTCCGGATCGAGGACGAGGACATTCTTGCCTCGCTCTTCATAATTGTTCGCCACCTTGATGATCTCGAGCGACTTCCCCGCATTCATCGTGCTGTATCGATAATATAACTGTGCCATGAGCCTCCCATGATTTATAAAAATTTAAAGATCAACCCTATTATAATAAGAAATAATTTTTCTGTAAAGAAAAATCCGAGGATTTCAATAAAACTTTTTAACCAAACCCATTGAAACCAATGGATTTTCGCTTAAAATTGTCTCGGATAACTCTTTAGTTGACCTCATTTGTATATCGTAAATATATTTGCAGACTATTTCCGAATGTATTGCCAATAAATAATTATTGTAAATATCATTTTTGCCCGATTCTTGCGTCTTTCCTCCCCTTCGGCTCCTCTTTCCCGCGCAAAAAAAGCGACGAAACGTTTCCGTTCCGTCGCTTACTTTTTATCCACTTGTTTCCTTTCAGATACCCTTGACGCCCTCGCGAAGACGACGAAAGAGCTCCTGCGGATTCTCCGTCTTCATCATCGGTCCGCGGATGCAGGCACCGGCCGCTCCCGCCGCTCGGACCTTTCTGATATTCTCCGGCAGAATTCCTCCGATTCCGTAGACCGGAATCGATACCGACGCACAGACAGCCCTCAGGAATTCTTCTCCTCGCGGCTCAAGCCCCTTCTTGCAATCCGTCTCAAAGACATGTCCGGCTGTCACATAAGTACATCCGAGCCGCTCCGCCGTGGCAGCTTCTTCCGGACTGTGGCAGGATGCGCCGAGAATCCCGAACGCCTTCTTCTCCTCTTCCGTCATTTGACGGAGCATCGGAAGCGGCATATGAAGACCGTCCGCGCCGAGTGCAAGCGCTGCCTTCGGATGCGAATGAAGGATGGCCTTCACTCCGTACGCTCGGCAAATCGGTATGATCTTCTCAGCCAGCCGGAAGTATTCCTCTTCGCCGAGATCCTTCTCCCTCAGAATCATCGCCCAAGGTCGCTCCGATGCGATGTTTTCCGCGCGCTTCACGAAGGGCTCGCGGCAGAGCTTCCGCTCCGTGATGCAGAGGATGCGAAACTCTTCCGCGCCTTGTTCCTTCTTATTCATGCATCATACCCTTCAGCGGATCCGACGCCTCGCCTCTTCTCGAAAGGACGCGGCCGAGGCCGGAGAGGTATGCCTCTCGTCCCGCCTCAATGGCCTTCTTGAACGCAGACGCCATGAGCATCAAATCGCCGGCCGTAGCAAGGGCGGTATTGGCCATGATGGCAGCCGCACCCATCTCCATCGCCTCACAGGCCTGCGAAGGGCGACCGATTCCGGCATCGACAATAATCGGAAGGTCGATTTCATCAATGAGAATTTGGATGAAATCCTTCGTCGCGAGCCCGCGATTCGAACCGATCGGCGCAGCGAGCGGCATGATAGCCGCCGCACCGGCAGAGACGAGATCACGTGCGGTATAGAGATCCGGATACATATACGGCATGACGATGAATCCTTCCTTCGCCAGCATCTCCGTCGCACGAATCGTCTCCTGATTATCCGGAAGGAGGTACTTCGGATCTCTCATGATCTCCAGCTTGACAAAATCGCCGCAGCCGAGCTCACGCGACAAGCGCGCAATGCGAACAGCCTCCTCCGCCGTTCTCGCGCCCGAGGTATTCGGGAGCAGCGTGACATCCTTCGGAATATAATCGAGAATGTTCTCCTCCCCGTTCGGTCCCGCACGGCGAACGGCCAAAGTGATGATCTCCGCGCCGGCGTCCCTGACGGCTGCCTCAATCAAATCAAAGGAATACTTTCCCGATCCGAGTATGAAACGCGAGCGGAAAGTATGACCTCCGATAACCAAGGGATCCTGATTCATCTTCTCTGTATGATTCATCTTACTGCCTCCTTATACTTCCGTCTCTCCTGCAAGGAGACGGAGAATTGTCGTCGCTTGATGTGCTGCACAGACCGCAACACGTGCCGAAATGAGTCCGATGCCCTCCGAAACATCCGAGTGCTCATCTCCGCATAGATAGAGATTCCGAAGCCTTTTCTTCGTAAGAATGGTATTCGGACTTCCGAGACCGGCCATCCCGGAAGCGGCCACCACCGGTTTCTCCGGGAAGAGCTCCATGGCTGCGGAGACCAGCATCGCCTTGGCCGCGGGATCGTCGAAGGCCTCGCAGAGGATGCCGTCGTCCCTCAAGAGATCCCGGACCGCCTCCTCCGTCAGCCGCACGGTATCGATTCGAACCTCACAATACGGAGCAATGTCACGAAGAATTTCCTGCATCGCCTCCGTCTTGTACATGCCGATTTGACTGATTCGATATTGCTGCCGGTTCAAATTGCTGAGATCCACGCGGTCGAAATCAATCAAATGGAGCCTTCCGACACCGGCTCGTGCGAGCAGAAGAGCGATGTTCGAACCGAGCCCGCCGAGTCCGCAAACGGCCACACGACCCGCATCGAAACGCGACTGCAGCTCCTTCCCGTGGCGCTCTTCCAGCGCCCGGTGCATCTCCTCTCTCGTAGGTATCATCGATCATCCACCTCCTACGAAGCCGACAACCTCGACGCTGTCGCCGTCCTTCATCGCCGTCTCTCCGAAGCTCCGCTTCGGAACGATTTCACCGTTCACCTCGACAGCAACGCGCGAGGTATCATATCCCGCTTCCTTGAGATAAGAAGCAATCGTTTGACCGGCGCAATCCTTCATGACTCCGTTGATTCGAACCACACCTTAACCTCCTTACAAACAAAAAACCGCACGAAGAATCTACACCCGTGGTGGTGTACCCCTTCGTGCGGTCGTACCTCACTCTTGTTTCATTATAACACAGGAGACGCATCCGTCAAGAAATCTCTCCTTTAGACTATTTCCGAATGCGGTCCCGAAGCTCCCGATAACGAACCCAGAATGAGATCGTCACCCACAGATAAACAAGCAGGAGGATCAAGAACAGGATCAGCAAAATCGGCGCATCCGCATCCGGACTGTGGATCTGATTAATAAGATTCGGCAAAATCAATATTCCCAGGATGACGAGAAGCGGTACAAACCGTCCGTTCAAGACACGCCGCAGCATCTCGAGACGCGACTCATCGTCACAGAAAATAGCTTCTTCTTCCCCCTCCATCTCAGCGACCGGCTTGCGAAAATAGCTGTATCCAGCATAATCCTGCAGATATTCCCATCCGCAGTCCCGAAACATCTGGACATATTCTTCCTTATTCTTCAGCCCTTCCTCATTATAATCGAGCTGATAAACCACATCCTCCGGCTCACACTTCTCGAAATGATAAATGCCGGGGATGACCAGATACGTAAACTTCCATCCCTCAAGATGGCGCTTGCGGAGATATTCTTCCTCCTTGTCCCATTCTGCGATTGTAAAGAAACGCAGTTCCTTCTTCGTATCTTTCATCTCACCGCACCTCCATCATGTTTCGATACAATCTTTCGATCCTCTTCATTTCCAGTGCCAAAACATCCGTTCCGAGCTCCGTGATCACATAGATCTTCCGCTTCTCTTCCTCCCGGACAAAGCGGATAAGCCCATCCTTCTCCATCTTAGAAAGGCTTCCGTACATCGTACCCGGGCTGATACGGATCTCACCGTCCGTCATCTCCTCCACCTTGCGAATGACATTATAACCATGCGATTCCTCTCTTAGGCAAAGCAGAATATAGAATCCGGTCTCCGTCATCGGAACGTATACCTTACGAATATGAGCATCCAATGAATCTCGACCTCCTTCCGTCAAACATCGCACCGCAATGTATCGCACTGCTATATATCCTTCTTAAGCATACTATAGCACTGCGATATACCGAAATCAATCCGATACCTTGTAAAATTTTTGAAAATCTTCGCAAAAAAAAGGATTCTCTATTCCGTATTTTCCCTGAATCTGTTCAAAAAAGCTTGTTTGTGACGTAACGTAACAAGATATACTATAAGCAGGAGGTACGATATGGATAAGCATAGAGCTATACCGCAAGGCTATATGACCGTTGGCGAAGTCGCAAAGAAGATGGATGTTACTGTACGGACATTACAACATTACGATAGAGAAGGCTTGCTTTCTCCCTCAGCCATGAGTGAAGGAGGACGCAGGTTATATACAGATAAGGACATCGTTAAGCTTCATCAGATTTTGTCCCTCAAGCACTTGGGTTTTTCTCTGGACGATATAAAGAACCGGTTGATCCCTCTTGATACACCGGCTGAAATTGCTGCTGTTCTCACGGAACAGGCTGCCGCTGTCAGACAAAAAATAGATAGCCTGTCCGAAACGCTGAGGGAACTTGAAGTATTGCGCGAGGAAGTTCTTCAAATGCAGTCTGTTGACTTCAAAAAATATGCTGATATTATTGTCAATTTACAGATGAAAAATGATTTCTACTGGTTGATCAAGCATTTTGATGACCAGACCCTGGACCATATTCGCAGCCATTTTGATAAAGACAGCGGAAAGGCATTTATGGACACTTTCATGCAGCTTCAAGACGAAGCGATAAGACTTCAAAATGCAGGCGTTCCCGCAGACAGTGATGAGGGACAGAATTTTGCAAAAGCCTATTGGAATATGAT
>CASEEM010000034.1 GCA_949286985.1 uncultured Eubacteriales bacterium | reverse complement strand
TCGGCACATCGCCGCGTTCGCCGTGAACGGTACCCATGTCGAAGGAGAGGGCGCTGATGGATTCTCCCGTATCGATCTTGAGAAGCCAGCGCGTGAACTCCATCTCGATGACCTTGTGCAGCTTCTTGTGGCCGGCCGCTCCGAGGAGTACCTCGTAAGCATCGCTCGATTCGAAGGCGTCGATGTCCGGGCACTCGGCAAAGCGCTCATCGTTGATAACGAGATTGAACTCCTCGCGCGAATGGCATCCGTCCTCCACCTTGTTGTCCCACTTGATCGTCGCGGTCACGCGATCGTTCTCATAACGGATTCGGTAGGCGATTCCCATCTTCCGAAGATCGTGATCCTCGGTGTCGAAATAGACGGCGTGCATCTTGATCTCCTCAAGCGCATCGCGATCGACATAATGATCCAGGTCGCTGTCCTCGATGATCGTCTTCACGATAGACGGATCATCGATTCGATACTTAAACTCTGTTTCCATACTTACTCCTATAGATGAGAGATTGATTTCAATACAATATCAACCAATTCTACAAAATAATCCGTTTTTTGTCAACGTAAGGCGGCATTTCTCCGCTCAAACGCCTTTTTCCTCGCGGTAATACCGCGATCAAAGACGCAAAGCACCTTAATCCTCGAGCTTCTTCAGGCAAATCTTCCGGTCGTAGCCTTCAAAGAGCTGCTCCGTCATGCGGACGAAGTTCTCCGAGAGATCGCTGGCATAGAAGCGGTCCGGCAGGCTGCTCGGTCCGGCGAGCATATCATGCTCCCTGAGATACGCCTCCACCTCCTTGATGACCTCGGCGGAAGAATTATAGAGCTTCACCTCCGGATAGATGCGGTTCAGGTTCTTCGCGATAAGCGGATAATGCGTGCAGCCGAGGATGAGCCGCTTGATATCGTACTTCTTCATGAAGTCATCCATGTAGTAGCGGATCGTAAGATCCATGATCTCGTGGTCCGTGATGCCCTCTTCGATCAGCGGCACGAAGAGCGGACAGGCCAGGCTGTGCGTCTCCGCGGACGGATTGAAGCGACGGATCTCCTTCGCATAAATATCGCTCGCAATCGTCATCTTCGTCCCGATGATGCCGATCGGTTCATCGCTTTCCTCAGCCGCGCGGCGGGCCGTCGGCTCGATAACGCCGAAAATCGGCAGGTCCGGGTGCTCCTCGCGCAGAAGCTCCAGGGCCATCGCCGTCACCGTGTTGCAGGCGATGACGATCATCTTGACATCCTTGCTGACCAGGTAATCGGTGATCTGCCGTGCGAAGCGGCGAATCGTGTCCGGCTGCTTCGATCCGTACGGCGTTCTCGCCGTATCGCCGAAATAGAGGACCTTCTCGTTCGGTAAGGCTTCTTTGAGGACCGGGATGCTCGTCAGTCCGCCGAGACCCGAATCAAAAAATCCGATTGGACGATTATCCATCTTACTCTTCCTTTCTCCGGCGCCCCGAAAGCTCGGTGAAAACAAAAGACCCTTGCAGGAGCAAGGGTCCGTCTTGGTGCGGATGGAGGGACTCGAACCCCCATGACTTGTGGTCACACGGACCTGAACCGTGCGCGTCTGCCAATTCCGCCACATCCGCATAAACAGCGTGTTATGATAGCGACTTAAATAGTATACCTAAAAGTAGGTCCGTTGTAAATATTTTTTCAAAAAAAGTTTCATTAAAATACCGCCGGAGCACGCCCCGGCGGCACTTTCTCTTCTCTTCGTGCGCTCGCGGAGGGATTATTCTTCCTCTTCCGCCATGAGCTCGTCAAAGACCTTAACAGCTGCTTCGAACTCCGCCTCATCCTCGATGTCAAGGATCTCGAACGTGTCATCGTTGTTGTCCTTGTAACCGTAGATGTAAACATCATCCGTGCCGTCATCAGGAGCCAGTGCGATGTACTCCTTGTCGTCCATGTCAAAAACTCCGATGATGAAGCAATCAACGGCAGTGTTGTCGTCAAATTCCAGAGTGATAATATCCTCTTCTTCTTCGATCAAGTTGCGTTCCTGTTCAGACATAGTAACTCTCCTTTTCCAAAGTCTAGTTAATATATACCATGATATCCGTGAAATAGCAAGAAGCACAGGGAATTTTGCGCCTTATCCTCTCACGGTGCGTCTCTCTCAGCGGACTTCATCCACCGTCGCTTACTCCGTCTTCTTCTGCTCGCCGGCACGCTCGGCAAAATACTGAAGCACCGCCTCGGCCGCGCGTGCATTCATCCCGTCACAGGCCAGGAGCTCCTCATAGCTCGCCTTGCGAATGGCTTCCATGCTGCGAAAATGGCGGAGCAGCTCCTTGCGGCGCTTCGGTCCGATGCCCGGAATCTCCTCGAGCACGGAATGCGTCACGCGCACACCGCGAACGCCGCGCTGGAAGGTGATGGCGAAGCGGTGAACCTCCTCCTGCACCGTTCCCGTATAAGCGAACAGTATCGGATCGCCCTTCAGCACCTGCTCCGAGCCATCCGCATAGACGATGGCCCGCGTGCGGTGGAAGTCGTCCTTCGCCAGGCCGACGACCGGAATCGTGACCCGCATCGCATCCATGACCTGCTTCACAGCATGAACCTGACCGAGTCCTCCGTCGATGAAGAGCAGGTCCGGATATTTCGAGAATCCGGGATCGCCGTCCTTCGCGCGCTTAAAGCGCCGGTAGATGACCTCCTGAAGCGAAGCATAATCGTCGCCCGAGGCCTCCTCCGAACGGATGCGGAATTTGCGATAATCGCTCCGGATCGGCTTCCGGCCTTCATAGACGACCATGGCGCCGACGGCATCGAGACCGTTCATGTTGGATATGTCATACGCTTCAATGCGATATTCGCGGTCCTCGCCCTCTTCGATAAGATAAGGCTCCGCATGATCGATGCTCGAAGCACGGCGGATGACGGCTTCCAGTTTCTCCCGAAGCGCCGTTTTTCGCTCCTCCTCATGCTGCGCTCGCTCATCGATCGTCCGGACCAGCTGGAGGGAATCGTTCACTGCGAGATCCAGCATCGCCTTCTTCTCGCCGCGCTCCGGAACCAGGATCTTCGTCTTGTGATAGATGTCGTGCTTCGCGCGTGCGTTCTCCTCATTCGTGCGGTTGAGGAGATCCTCGAGCAGCTGCTCCTCGTCGATATGCTCCCGAAGCAGGATCTCCTTCGGAAGGCGCATGCTGCCCGTATAATACTGCATCAGGAAGGCGGAGACCAGGTCCTGCAGCTCCGATCCCTCGACATCGTTCAGATAATGGACCTCGCGGCCGACCAGCCTGCCGTCGCGCACCTTGTACTGCGCCACGATCTCCGTCTTGCCCGTCCGAATCGGAAGCAGCACGTCGATGTCGCGCTCCGTCGCCATCGTCGCCCGCTGCGTCTCTCCGAGTTGATCAAAGGCGCGAAGATCGTCGCGGTAACGCGCCGCATCTTCGAAGCGCAACTCCTCCGAGGCCTTCTCCATCTTCGCCTTCAGACTTTTCTTAAGGGCGGCATCGTGACCGCTGAGCACGGAGAGGATGGCCTCGATCATCTCATCGTATTCCTTCTTGTCCGCGGCGCCGATGCAGACACCCTTGCAGCGCCCGATATGATAATTAAGGCAGGGCCGCGTCCCCTTCGGGAAGCGGACGGTGCGGCACTTTTTGATCGGATACATCTCGTGAATGAGTTCGATCATCCGGCTCACCGCGCCGCTGTCGGAATACGGGCCGAAATACTTGTTGCCGTCGCGCTTGACCTCGCGCGTGCGGATGACGCGCGGATACGGCTCCGTCACCGTCACCTCAATGTACGGGTACGTCTTCCCGTCCTTGAGGAGGACGTTGTACTTCGGCATGTATTTTTTGATCAGGTTGCACTCGAGGATGAGCGCTTCCATCTCCGATTGGCAGGTGATGTAATCGAACTCCTTGATGACGCCGACCATCGCCCGCACCTTCGGACTGTGCTGCGTATTATGGAAGTATTGCGAAACGCGGTTCCGCAGCTTGACCGCTTTCCCGACATAGATCACATTGCCGAGGCTGTCCTTGTGCAAATAGACGCCGGGACACATCGGCAGCTTCTTCAGTTCCTCTTCAATGTCGAACACGACGCCTCCTTTCTTCGGCTCTCCTGCGGCGTTCATGTTCCTAAGGTATCACATTTTGAGGCAAACTTCTACATCAGGGCGCAGCGGCGAATGCTTTGACGCTCATACTGCCGCTTCATGCGGCGCATATTCTCCTTCATCCTCTGTCTCTTCACTTCGTCCTTCAGGAGTGCGTCCATCTGCTCCGCCAAGCTCTTCCCCTGTTTCTCGGCGGTGACGCCCACGCCCCTTCGCTCCGCGAATTCCGCGTTGCTCTTCTCCTGCTCCAGAAAAGGCGGGAGGATGAACATCGGCGTCTCCGACCAGATGGCCTCAAAGACCGTCGCGCCGCCCGCCTTCGTCACGAGGAGGTCGGCCCTTCGCATATAATCGGACACGCGGTCCGTATACCCTACCGCCTCGATAGCGCCGCCCTTCTTCTCGAGCATCCTCCGCAGCTTCTCATTCTTGCCGGTGATGACCGTGATCTGTGCATCGCCGAGCGCCCGAAGGAGCTCATCCACGTCCGGTATCAAGCCGAGGCCGCCGCCCATGATGAGGACCTCCTTCTTTCGCCGGCCGTCCGCACCGAGCCGACCCTCGCTCTCGCCCCTATCCGAACCGTCCCGGAACTGCTTCCGAACCGGAATCCCGCTGACGAAGATCCGCTCTCCCGCGACGCCCTTCTCCTTCAGCATCTCCTCCGTCATCGTATCCCCGACCATATAAGCCGAGACCGCCTCCGAGATCCACTCATTATGCGGCATAATGTCCGTAATGCAGGTGATATAACGAATGCGCCGCTCCGACTTCCTGATCGCGGCACCGACATACTTCGACGCAATCGGCAGCGTCGAGATCACGACATCCGGATCCGCCGCCCGCAGCAGCCCGTCGATCTTCGCCGACATCGGCAGCCCCGCACGCCCGGACGAACGCCGCTCATCGAGTCGATTCATCAGATTATAGAGCCCGTACAGCTTGTCGCTCAGAAGATTGAACCCCTTGTAGATATACTCCGACGTGGCCGGAAAGAGGAAATCCACAATATCCACAATCTCCGCTTCCGTCCCCGGCTCCTGCTCCAGCTCCTCCTTGACGGCCGCGGCCGCCGAAACGTGCCCCATGCCGAACTTCCCCGTGAGTATGAGAACCTTCACCCTTGAACCTCCGTTCCTTGACAGCGTCAAGGCGCGTCGATACGCCTCCCGCTTCCCCACTTGAGTGTAACAAGGCGGTGTAAACTCGATATAATACGGATTTAAACTTTTCAGAAGTCCGGTCTCTTCGCGCAAAAAAAGGCTGCGGTAGCCCGCAGCCTTCGCTTTATCGAAACTTAAGGTTTACAGCTTGTAGGTCCAATTCCGCGTCTTGCGGTACTCCTCCATCTCGAGCTCCTCAAGTGCCTTCTTGCGGATGAGCTCCCGTCGGAGCGCCTCGCGCCGCTTCCTTCGCCGCACCTTGACCTGATGGATGCGGATGAGAAGCGCGAGGAAGAGGAGTGCAATGACAGCGAGAATGACCGTCGCCAAATTAGAGATGTAGATCTTCGACAGGATCCATCCCGTGCCGACGTCCTCGTTCACCACGAGATTCACGACGCCCGTCTTCTCGTCGGCGACATAGATCCGATATTCGCCGACCTTCTGCCCCTTCTTGAGCGGCGCCTCAATGCCGCTCTCCATCACCTTCTCCGTGCGCACGAGCTCCTCGCTCCCGTCCGGCGGGATGTAGACATAGGCCTTGCCCTCCGTATAGACCGGAACCATCGTCTTCGCTCCGCCGCGGACACGAACATGGCCCATCTTGGCGCCCTTCTTCGAAAGGGTCTTCTTGTTCGCATGCTCGAAGCCGTAGGTGAACATCTTCGTCGCATCCGATGCATACGTATTGTTATCGGCGCCGAGGAGAATGACGACGACATCGAAATCATCCTGCTTCGCCGCACCGGCGAAATAGGTGAGGCTCGACGGCTCGGACAGGGTATTCGCGACGCCGGCATAGGCCCCCTTCACCGCAAGCTTGCCCGTCAACGCCTGATCGGTCGTCTTGATCGTGACAGCCGGCTCCGTCTTCGTCACATGCTCCTCCGTCTTCGCACGAGTGACGATCTCATCGTAGCGATAAGCCTCGACGAAGATCTTCGCCGTATCGAGGGCCGTCGTATATTGCCTCGTCGCATAAGCCCCGGTGACATTCCTGTACTTCGTATCGACCAGGCCGAGCTGCTGCGCCTTCGCGTTCATCTGCTCGACAAAGGCCTCTTCGCCCTCCGCCGTGTAATACGAAAGCGCCCGCGCCGCCTCCGGGCTTCCCGTCATGAGGAGCGCATAGAGGAGATCCGAGACCGTCACGCGCGTGCCGACCGGGAAGGTATTTCCCGCTTCTGCCATCCACTTCGTGATCTTGACCTCGTTCTTCATCTCCTTTTCGTCATGCATATTATCGAGCACCACCATGGCGACCATCAGGGACGAGGTGCGACCCGGCTGGAGCTTTCGCTCGCTGTGGTCCTCATAGATGACCTGTCCCGTCGATCCGGCATAGACGACGGCGCCCTCTGCCGACGGGGACGGTGCCGCAGTCTCCGCATAGACGGCACTACCGCAGATGGCGGCCATCTGCGGTAGTGCGAAGAGCACCGCAAGAACGGCCGCCATCAGGGCAGGGAACTTTTTAAAAATCTTGTTTAAGAAGCAATTCCTGTTATTTGTTCTCATTCTCAAACTTTTCCATCAGAGCTACAAGCGCCTGAACGCCTTCGAGCGGCATAGCGTTGTAGATGCTCGCGCGCATACCGCCGACCGTACGATAGCCGGAGAGGTTGATCATACCATTCTCCTTCGCCTCGGCGATGAACTTCTTATCGAGTTCCTTGTCTCCCGTAACGAAGGTGACGTTCATGAGCGAGCGGTCTTCCTTCGCAACGGACGGCTTGAACATCTCGGACTTGTCAAGATAACCGTAGAGCAGGTTGGCCTTCTCCAGGTCTCTCTCGTGCTGTGCCTTAACTCCGCCGTTCGCCAGGAGATACTTGAAGACCTCACCTGCAACGTAGATGGAGTAGCACGGCGGCGTATTGTACATCGAGACCTTGCCCTCCTTGCAGTGCGTAGCATAGTCAAGGTAGATCGGCGTGTTCTCCGGTGCATGACCGACGAGGTCCTCACGGATGATGACGATGGTGACGCCGGCCGGTGCGATATTCTTCTGAGCGCCGGCATAGATGAGGCCGAACTTCGTGACATCGATCTCCTCGGAGAGGATGCAGGACGACATATCTGCGACGAGCAGGTGGTCGCCGAAATCCGGAATCTCATTGTAATGCGTACCGAATACCGTGTTGTTATAGCAAATGTAGACGTAATCAACATCCTCGCGGATATCCTCGGCCTTCACCTTCGGAATGTAGGAATAGTTGTCCTCCTCCGAACTGGCTACCGCACGGATATCTCCGAACTTCTGAGCTTCCTGATAAGCCTTCTTCGCCCAGTTGCCCGTGATGATGTAATCCGCCTTCTTCGAATTGACGAGCAGGTTGATCGGAACCATCGAGAACTGAAGCGTGCCGCCTCCCTGAAGGAAGAGGACATAATAGTTATCCGGAATATTCATGAGCGTGCGCAGGTTCTTCTCCGCATCCTCGATGATCTTCTTGAACTCCGGCGAGCGGTGGCTCATCTCCATAACGGACTCACCCGTTCCTTCGTAGTTGAGCATCTCCGCAGCGCACTTCTCGAGTACAGGTACCGGAAGAGTCGATGGACCGGCAGAAAAATTATAGACACGATCGTTCGTAGTCATTGAAATACCTCCAATAAAAAAATGCTTCTAAGGCTGCTTCATTCAGAAAAATTGTAACACTTACCACATTGAAAGTAAAGTATAGGGATGCTATACTTAATTTAGAAAAATGTGCATTTTTGCAGTCCTTCCTGCAGAGCATGCGTGCGATGCGAAAGGACGAAATCGCACGCTTTTTTATTGCATAAGATCAAACAGCCGAGGGCCGGCTGCAGGAGGTACGTATTATGGACAAGTATTACATCGGTACGCTCAACAACATTTCCAAGGTTGGGTTATCGCATCTTACGGACAAGTATGAGCTGACGGAAGATCTTGAGAAGGCAAACGGCATCATCGTTCGCAGCTACAAGATGCACGACATGGAATTTTCGGAGAACCTTCTCGCCATCGGCAGAGCCGGCGCAGGCGTCAACAATATTCCGCTGGACCGCTGTGCTGACGAGGGCATCGTCGTATTCAACGCTCCGGGAGCCAACTCCAATGCAGTCAAGGAACTCGTCATCTCGGCCATGATCCTCGGCGCAAGAAACATCGTTGAAGGTGCAACCTGGGTCAACAGCCTCGAGGGTGATGATGTAGCCGAGCAGATCGAGAAGGGCAAGAAGCAGTTCGCCGGCACGGAAATCGCAGGCAAGACGCTCGGCGTCATCGGTCTCGGCGCTATCGGTGCTAAGGTTGCCAATGCCGCTCACGCACTCGGCATGAACATCGTCGGCAACTCCGTCGTCGTCAACCCGATTCTGAACGTTCCTTGCGAGATGTACGACGATCTCCACGAGATGGTCAAGGTCTGCGACTACATCACGATCCACGTTCCGTCCCTCCCTGACACGATCGGCATGATCAACAAGGACCTCATCGCTGACATGAAGGACGGCGCCATCGTTCTGAACTTCGCAAGACCGGACCTCGCCGTCAATGAGGACGTCATCGCAGCACTCGAGTCGGGCAAGCTCCGCAAGTACCTCACCGACGTTCCGAACCAGGAGCTCGCCGGCAAGAAGGGCGTCGTCTGCACGCCGCACCTCGGTGCTTCGACGGTTGAGGCTGAGGACAACTGCGCTACGATGGCAGCAGAGGAGCTTATGGATTACATCGAGAACGGAACCATCCGCAACTCGGTCAACTTCCCGCCGGTTGCCCTCGAGGCCAAGGAAGGCTGCAAGAAGGTCCTCGTCCTCTACAAGGATTGCGGCGACATGGAGAGCGTCCTCAAGGAGACCTTCGGCGCAGACCTCGAAGAGGTCGTCGTCGGCAAGAGCCGCACGAACTACGGTGCTGCCGTTGCGAATGTCAAGGCTGCATCGGCTGAGAAGGAAGTCGCTTGCGACTGCGTCCTCCGCGTCCGTGTCATCGGCTAATTCATTTGGTTATGCAAAAAGCCCGGTACGGTGAACCGTACCGGGCTTTTACTTTGCCACTAAAGTACCAACGCTAAC